>NZ_VCDN01000127.1:0-3982 GCF_033949405.1 Xenorhabdus santafensis
CATAGATAACTATGTGACTGGGGTGAATGAGTGCAGCCAACAAAGAGGCAACTTGAAAGACGAAGCGTATATGCCCAATGGATTTTGATTTGCAGCACGGCAGGACAGTAAGGGAGGTGCATATTATGAAAAACCGAACAATCAATCAGTACTCCACCATTCATGCATTGATGTCAGGCGTCTTTGATGGGACGTTTGCAATATCAGAAATCAGCCATGGTGGTTCATTCGGTATTGGCTGCTCACATGCACTTGCAGGTGAAATGATAGCACTGGATGATTTTTATTATGAAATCCAGGGAGCGGGTGATGTACGTCAGTTCACCGATCAGGAACAGATACCTTTTGCACAATTAACCCATTTCAATCCTGATGATCAGTTCCCCGTTTCTGATATCAGTAAAGCAGATCTTTATTCACAATTATCTGCCCAAGGGAACATTGATAATATTTTCGCTGCAATAAGAATTGAAGGTTATTTTGAGCATGTTTGGTTTCGACGTACCAATTATCAACAAAAACCCTACAGACCTTTTGTTGAAGCTATAACAGAACAATCTGAAGAAACGCTTTATGATATCTCTGGTGTTATGATTGGTTTTTGGACTCCTGAATCATTTCAAGGCCTTTCAGTAGCAGGCATTCACCTCCATTTTATTGATGACTCGCGAAAACATGGCGGGCATGTTTTTGGTTTTAAGCTAAAAAGTGGCCTTTTAAGTTATGAAATTAAACAGGATATAAAAATCCATCTACCGAACAAAGATGAATATATTAATGCTAACCTGAAGATAGATAATCTGGATGATATCATCAGAAAAACAGAAGGTTGATGTGTAACATCTATCGCTTTCTATCGGAGGTCAGCCCTACCTTGGCCGGGCAAATTCGTTTCTGACGGATTTGCCATTCTCTTGCCGCCACGATGCACTTTGCAATCCAATGGCTGAAATTATCAGTAAGCACCAGATGCTTTCATCTATTATCTAAAAAATGGGAAATTGAATATTCATGATGTTAATTACAACGAGAATTTTAGTCTTAAAAGATAATTTTTATTTACCCACTTGTATGCCCGCATCAATTTAAATAAACATAAAAGGAAGCAATGGCAAATGCTTCCTGCAACTATTTCTTACTGTATATTTCATGAAAACTGCTTAAACCGATCATTTAACAGAGCCATTACCAAAACATCGCAATATTGGCCATTCCTTAATGCCTGCAAGCGACTAATTCCCTCTTCTTCAAATCCAAATTTTTTGTACAGCGCTATCGCCCGGTCATTATCAACAAAAACGTCCAACTCAATTCTGATCGTTCCCAACCAATTGAATGCGTAATCAATAACGAATTCCAACAGTTTTGAGCCTACCCCTTTACCAAAATGATTTTCATCAATGCCAATACCAAAGCTCACTACATGTTTTCGTCTTGGGTTTTCAAAAGTAAATATGCCGATTGTGCCTACTACGTTCCCTTCTATTTCAGCAACAAAATCAAGAATCCCTATTGTTTTATTTTTTTTCAATCTTTCCCGCCAAGTTTCAAGTGAAGGGCACGGGCGTTGCATTGTATTAGGATAAACACTTTTTTGACCAAATATTCGCTGGCAATGTTCAGCATCTTCAATCTCAGCTGCTCTTATTATAATTTCCATACATACTCCTTTCTATTTGAGATATTTATAACTACCTGATATAAATTTAAAAGTAAATAGGCTGTCTAAAAATATTATTTTGAGTGTAATGCGTTGACTTTTTTATATCTTTTGGTCTTGATTTATTTTATCCGGAGATTGATATGATGCAGGAAGATAAAATTGTTTTTGATTTCATAAAAAGCCTTGAAATTGCACTTCATTCTGAAAAGAGCAATAATCGCGATTGGCTCCATCTCGTATTGCACGATGATTTTCTGGAAATAAGCAAATCGGGATTTATTTATTCTAAAAATGTTGTAATAAATGCATTATCAACAGAAATAAAAACTGCCACTACCATTTTTTCGCAAAATTACGAGATGAATTATTTGAATGAAAATATTATCTTATTAACTTATCAATCTTACGAGTTAGACAAAAATGATGCCCCATGCAATCAGGCACTTCGTTCATCCATCTGGCAAAAATCTGCCAACAACCAATGGCAACTGAGATTTCATCAAGGTACGTTGATGGCTGATGACATTGATGACTAATTTCGTTGATAGCTAATTTTATTGGTAGATAGGCAAAAAAATGGCCCAATATTTAGGCCATTTTAAAATTAATGAATGGGATTTTTCATCGTTCAGCGAATAAAACGTTTTTTACGTTTTTTCACAATCAGGAACCCAACCGCCAAAATAATAAACCAAACTGGCGTGGCGATCAGAGCCTGGCGGGTATCTGGCTGTAAGGAGAGCAATACCAAAACAAAAGCAAAGAAAGCCAAGCATACCCATGACATCACTATACCAAACGGCATTTTATATACTGAAGCCTGATGCTGTGCTGGGCGACGTTTTCTGTAAACCAGATAGGAACATAAAATCATGCTCCAGATAAACATAAACAAAATCGCAGAAACGGTTGTGACCAGCGTAAACACACGCATTACATCGGGGATAAAATAGATCAGAATGACGCCAAAAGAGAGGCACAAACACGTAAAAATCAACCCCGATGCAGGCACCGAACGGCGGGACAGGCGGCTAAACTGTTTCGGTGCATTTTTCTCTTTCGCCAAGCCAAATAACATCCGGCTGGTAGAGAAAACCCCGCTATTTGCCGAAGACGCAGCAGAAGTCAGAACCACAAAGTTGACGATACTGGCAGCGGCAGGCAACCCAATCAAAACAAACAGTTCCACAAAAGGGCTTTTATCCGCGATGATAGCCCGCCAAGGCGTAACAGACATAATCACAATCAAAGACAAAACATAAAATGTAATAATACGGATTGGGATCGCATTAATTGCTTTCGGCAAAGACTTCATTGGATCTTTCGTTTCTGCGGCGGCAGTCCCCACCAATTCAATCCCGACAAAAGCGAATATTGCTATCTGGAACCCAGCAAAAAAGCCGCTCAAGCCCATTGGGAACATACCGCCATCATTCCAGACATTAGAGAGCGCAGCTACATGCCCGGCAGGAGATTGAAAATGGATGCCAATCAAGATACCGCCTGTCACAATCAACGCAATAATGGCAATAATCTTGATCATCGCAAACCAAAATTCCAGCTCCCCGAATAGTTTTACTGTCGCGAGATTCAGAGTTAACAGAACCAGCACACACAAAAGCGAGGTTCCCCACTCTGGAAAATTTGGGGCCCAGTACCCGACATAAGCAGTAATGG
This sequence comes from Xenorhabdus santafensis, assembly GCF_033949405.1. Taxonomy (NCBI): domain Bacteria; kingdom Pseudomonadati; phylum Pseudomonadota; class Gammaproteobacteria; order Enterobacterales; family Morganellaceae; genus Xenorhabdus; species Xenorhabdus santafensis. The sequence goes on from NZ_VCDN01000127.1 coordinate 3,341, forward strand.
CGACAATATCAGCAATACCAGTAATGACCCAGCAGAACCAGTAAGTCCAGCCCACAAAAAAACCGGCCCACGGCCCTAATAAATCCGCCGCAAAATCACTGAACGACTTATAGTGCAAATTGGAAAGCAATAGCTCCCCCATTGCACGCATGACAAAAAACAGCATAAACCCGATGATCATATAAACAAAGATGATCGACGGCCCCGCAAGGGAAATCGTTTTGCCTGAACCCATAAACAGGCCAGTACCGATGGCACCGCCAATCGCGATTAGCTGTATATGTCGATTGGTGAGGCTGCGCTGTAGATGAGAATCTTCAGCGTCAGTAATATGAGTGGGTTGTATTTTTTCTTCCATAGTTGTATCCAATTTATTCTCACAGCATGGCCTTAATACCCTCAAGCTGTGTTTAAGGGAACATTGTGACATAGACAACCGCTGTATTAACAGAAGGATTTCACATGAAAAACAAGATGCTTACAATTCAACCAACCCCAAAACAGCACATCCTGTATATTTTATTTACATAATAAAAAAGTGGTTATTTGATATTGACGTTTTGTTGTCACGGTAGAATAATTAATCGTGTTGGGTCGTTAGCTCAGTTGGTAGAGCAGTTGACTCTTAATCAACCCGTCCGG
>NZ_VCDN01000128.1:0-310 GCF_033949405.1 Xenorhabdus santafensis
ACAATTAGTACCAAACTGTCAACTTATCTAAAACAGCTATTTTCAGACCTCCTCCCCGCTTTTCCTTTCGTTGCCAAATCACTCTAGTTATTTGATAGATAAAAATAAAATAACCCTCGTTATTTATGCATTCACAATAGTATAAAAAAATATTATTGCTCAATATTTTTCTTTACTTTCCCAATATTTTCCTGACTTTCGTCTTCGAAAGACGAAATCACTAATATTATCAACCAAAAACAACCTATCACACCAAAATCTTCAAGAATTAAGATAAATCATCCTGAGTTAACACTTTGGTACTAATTGT
>NZ_VCDN01000129.1:0-298 GCF_033949405.1 Xenorhabdus santafensis
GGTGGCGGTGCGGACGGGACTCGAACCCGCGACCCCCGGCGTGACAGGCCGGTATTCTAACCAACTGAACTACCGCACCACCGAATTTCGTTAGCCTTGGCTGCCTTTTGTGCCGACAACTGGCTTTAAATTAATGTCTGGCAGTGTATAAACGGCTTTCCTGCCGTTTACCCTTCGGGCCGTCGCGCTGTGCGCAACGTTCAAAATCGTTCCCGACGATTTTGTCCTACTCGCTGCCTTCCAGCCGCCCTTCTTATCGAAGGAAGCTGAAGAAATATGATGTCTGGCAGTGTCCTAC
>NZ_VCDN01000130.1:0-3339 GCF_033949405.1 Xenorhabdus santafensis
AAACCTCGGTTTGGTGGAAACTAAAAACCTGGCCAAGCATGCGGTGCCAAATACGAGGAAAGTGAATGGGAAGCCACTGAGCGGCGATATTATTCTGGAAGCAGGAAATGTTGGGGCATTTTCCAGAGGATCTACCGCCACTGTGCAAGGGGAAGATAGTGTGCCATGGGATGCTGCATCAGGTTCTTATATTACGGCAAGAAGTGGAGATAGCTTACTCACTGTTCATTTTAATGTAGGTTCCGGCAGTACTCCGGCTCTCCAGTTACAAGCTAAATATAAAAATAATGGTATAGCATATCGTTCAGCGAGAGATCGGTTTGGATTTGAAGAGCCCTGGACAGAATTTTACACCACTAAAAATAAACCTTCTGCGGCAGATGTTGGGGCATTTACCCAAACCACTTATATGCCTAAAATTCCCGATCAATCATATATAGGAGCATTCTCGTGTGGTCATGAAGGAGGATGGGTAAAAGGTATCAGTGTAGGCTCTAACGGTGGTGACGTGGGGCAAATCTGGATTGATTCTTCTGCTATGTTGCACACTCGTTTTTTGAATACTAATGGCAATCATAGGCAACAATCATATGCTGTTCGTGGGGAAAGTTACACGAAACAGGAAGCTGATAATCGCTTTTTAGGCAGTGTACCTGTTGGAGTTCCTTTACCATGGCCTCAAGATAAACCACCTACTGGATACTTGATCTGTAATGGTGAGCGTTTTGATAAAGCCCGTTATCCAAAGTTAGCATTGGCATATCCATCAGGTATTTTGCCTGACCTGCGAGGAGAGTTTATTCGAGGCTTAGATGTAGGGCGTAATGTTGATTCAGGGCGTAAGGTATTATCTTCACAGCTTGATTGTATTCAAGATCATGCCCACCTTGCAGGAGTTGAAAGTACTTTTGGTTTCAGTGTACCTCAGAATGGCTCTCATCGTAATGTGCCCGGAGGATTTAAATCAAATGGAGGTAATACTAGTACTGGCCCAACTAATTCAAATTGGAATAATATAAAAATAGGAACTGAGACTCGCCCACGTAACATTGCTTTTTTATATATCGTAAAAGCTGCATAGTATGTAAATTATAACATTAATTATTAAAATTAATGGATTTCAATGTCCAATGCAATGACAAGTTGGAGAATACTCCGCAATATAGTTAATTAAGTGTTAGAATGTATAAATTTAACCAATAGAATTGAATCTTGAAAGGCAATAAAAAATATAAAATAACTAGCCGCTTTTACATAGCGGCTTTATTTTCTAAAGAGTTATTATTTTATATAGCTTTTCTCTTTTGCACCAACGTTCTTTATAATCAAAAGTTGGCCTTCCAAAACTAAACCTCAATTTAAGAGTACTATCTGATGAGTATTGAATTGCTTCTTTCACATTAACCCATATTGCAATAGTACCTAGCGGAATACCAGAAATTCCTATATCCTTTCTTCCTAAATTATAATAGTCATAATTTACCCAATGTTTATTTTCTTTTTTTAAAGTATATTGCATAGCAACAGGTTTACTATCAAGAAAAAGTAGATTACCAAATCTCAGCATTGGTAATTCTTTTAGTAGCTCTATCATTTCTTTTTTTAAAATATGTTCTTTTCTTCTAGAAAAATACAATTCATCATAGATATCTACTAAATCTTCAACTTTAAAAATTAAGGAGTTTATTACTTCACCGCCAACTTTTAAAAATTTATTCAACTCTCTATTTCTTGTTGAAATTGATTTTTTTGAAGGTTCTTTAACTAGGCAAATTTCCCTATGAGCATTAAAAATATGAGAGCAATTAATAACGTCATTGCTATTAATACATGATAGAAATTTTGTCTTGTATGGTAAAAAAAAACGATTTTTATTGTCGGATGGAAATAATACCTCATCAAAATTCAATGGATATTTATTTATTGAATGTTTCAAAGCTATAGATTGATCTCCAGCTAGATGACTATCTTCCCAAGTACAAATAGCTGATGTTATTTCATTATTCCTATTAGTTTTAATAAAAAATTTTTCCCTAAGAGGAAATCTTTCATGTAAGAAAGAAAGCACTTCTGGCGAAGTGACTATTCCTCCCCCAAAAAGTTCATACGCTTCTTTATAGTTTTCGATATTAGCTTTTTTCCATCCAAACATTATTTTTATCTTTTAAAAAATCACACAGTTTGATAATTATAACAATGTTTTTATCAAAATTAAACAAGAGGAGCCATATGAATGCCATATGCAGAATGAAATTAGGTAACCATTTAATTTATATGTGGAAATTTTTTTATGTGGTTTTGGTTTTTCCGGTAAAAATAAAAAAATTAATTGGATTCATAAAAAATATTTTTATAGAAAAAATTGACTCAATAAAATTGATGAAGACTACATTAAAAATAATGGAGCTTTAAGTTTTAATCAGGTACCTTTGTTTTCTCTTATCGTTACCCACTTTGCTTCAGCCTTTCAGACAGGTGTTTTTATTTCTCACAAAACTAAATACAACCTCGTTCAAAAATAAAAGTAGCAAAGCATTGTTGTTAGTAACACTATTATTTGATATTTTTTCCATTGTAACCAAAAAGCCTTATATTTAAGTTTTCAATAATTCCTGAAAGCGTGCATAAAGGAATACACAGTGTTTTCACATCGGCAAGGCTTGCATTTTATCATTTTTGCCATCAATTATGGATTTTTTTCCCTTTATTTGGCCGACATTAACTAATGATAAAATGAAATTCTAATTAGGTGATAAAGATAAAAAATCCTTGTTTTTGTTTTTCAGCACATAAAATCGCTTTCCGGATCAATTGTACTGGTTTTAATACTATAGCTGTAACGACCCAATGCTCAGATATTCTCTGCGGCAGCTACATCAATACTACGCACAACAATGCCATTACCGTCACTGGGATAACCTGATGATTAAACAGTAATGACGATTGTAGTATTTGAATTTATCCTGAAAGGATTGTATTCCATACAAGCAATCCACAACAAAAATACAGCATACCTTCATACCCGCTTATTTTCTTTTCCCAACAGATTAATATCGGGTGATAACGATTCACCAAACTATACCTATTGAGATAGCTTCTTAATTTTTTTACCGTTACTTACGGATTGACTTCCGGGTTTTGCCTAACCTTTATTCATCGTTAGTACCAGTGCTACCTGATAGCCCCAAGAATACACTTGCATATGATGCTCTCTGGTCTATGGGGATTGGCACGGTTTTCAGATAGGATTGTTAATATAGCACCGTCGTATCCAAACAAAACTTTTCTCAGTGTCTTGTTCGACAACACGATAAAAAATATGCTGAAAAACCTCGGTTT
>NZ_VCDN01000131.1:0-36837 GCF_033949405.1 Xenorhabdus santafensis
ATTAGACGAAAAAGCCATCCGGTAACGGGTGGCTTTTTTGCATTTGTACTTTTTGTAATTTTTTGAATATATCCCCAAAATATGGCAACAAATAGCATGTTGTATTTGGGCGCATGAACAGCGAATAGCGTATTTATCGCCGTTTTAAGGGAGATACTTAATGATTTTTTCGCGTATAAGCGGCCAAGATCGTTCTTTCCGATAATTCCAAATATTCTTTCATCTTATTTGCTGCCAATTCATTCTGGCCGGAATTAAGCAACTCTAGAATATGGGCATTTTTATCAATATAGGGAGCGTATAAAAGTTCAGGATCGTTTAAAACACCAAAAGCCAGACGAAGTTCTGCGGAAATATTCCGATAGAACGCGATCAACCTCTCGCTATCTGTTAACTCTACAATTGCGGCATGAAAGCGCATGTTTTCTGTGCCGGCACCAATCCAATCTTGTTTATCACGACATTGCTGCGCGCTATCAACGGCTTGTTTCATTTTGGCAATACTGGGATGCATTAGATAAGACTGAGCCAGAGCCTGACACTCAATCAGCTGCCGAACTCTATAAATATCAATAATTGATGCAATATCAGGAGTGGCAACAAACACACCGCGATTAGGTTCATGTTTGAGCAGGCCTTCCTGTGTAAGAAGTCGGAACACTTCACGTAATGTATTACGTGAAATTTCAAGTTGTTCACTCAAAGTGGCTTCCGATAGCCGCTGTCCTGGCAATAACTCCCCTGCAACCAACTTATTTCTTATAGTTTCAGCGATCCTTTTACTCAAAATCTGGGGAGAATGGTCTTTTGTCATAGTCATCCGTTAGATTTAATGTCCAATAGCAGATAGCTTCAAAGTGTTACATAAAAGTGAATCTTCACACATTCCCTGATAACCAGCAAGTAGCCTTCCTTGAACCAATATGGGGCAACATAAAATAGCTTTCCGCACCAAAAGTGTGCATTTTGTCTATAGCCCTCACATTTCATGCTTATAAAGTGATCGCTATCGAACTTTGGCAATCAATAACACGATTCCATTTGCCTATTTTCCCATCAGGTTTTATTTATTGTTCAACAATAAAGTAACTTTAATTAAACAATAAATGATTCTAGTTCCACAATGGTATGAATATTGCTTAGAAAAGAATAAATAAGATATTGATGACAGGGGAAGATGGCTTATGGCTATGCAGGAAACACTAAAACAAGAAACGACAAATTTTGCATCGAATCGGCGTTCATCTTTGATTGCTGCTGTTTTTCTGATGGCAACGTCAGCGATTGGGCCGGGTTTTATAACCCAAACGGCTACGTTTACTGCGACGATGGGAGCGGCGTTTGCCTTTGGCATTTTAGCCTCTATTGTGATCGATTTTGTGGTGCAACAAAATATTTGGCGGATTGTCATACTAACCAAAATGCAATCGGCTGATATTGCGAATGCAGCCATTCCGGGAAGTGGTTACATACTGGCTGCATTGGTTATTTTCGGCGGGTTGGTCTTTAACATTGGTAATATCGCGGGAGCAGGGCTGGGGCTTAATGCTCTGATGGGCCTGGATCCAAAATGGGGAGGATTGTTGAGCGCCTTGGCTGCGATTTACATTTTTACCTCCCGTAAAGCAGGTATCGCCATTGATAGAATTATTGTGATATTGGGACTTGTCATGATAGCCATGACGTTGTTTGTGGCGATAGTCTCTAATCCGCCGCTGGGAGAGGCTTTGCGACAAACAGTACTGCCGGATGAAATCAATTTTGCGACCATCACAACCATTGTGGGCGGAACCGTCGGTGGCTACATTTGTTACGCTGGCGCTCACCGTTTGCTGGATAAAGGGGCGGTAGGTGCTGAAAACCTCAAAGTTGTTTCCAGTGCGGCAACCAAAGGTATTCTGGTTGTTGGCTTGATGCGATACCTACTATTTCTTGCCATATTGGGTGTTGTTGCCAGTGGTGTAACATTGGATATTGCAGGAAAAACAGCCAACCCAGCCTCACAAGCTTTTCAGGCTGCTGCGGGTGAATTCGGATTGCGTATTTTTGGCCTGATCGTTTGGGCTGCGGCAATTAGCAGCATTATTGGTGCTGCCTATACCTCCATGTCTTTTCTTAGCGTGTTTCGGAAACAGATAACTGAGCGTCAGCGTAATATTGCAACGCTGCTCTTTATTGCTATCTCGCTGGTCGTTTATCTGTTAATGGGAACCCCTCCGGCGGCCTTACTGGTTTTTGCCGGTGGTTTCAATGGGCTTATTCTCCCTCTTGGTTTGACTATCTTTGTTTATGTTGGCTGGAGACGTACTGACTTGATGGGAGGATACGTTTATCCCCGCTGGCTGCTTTGGTCAGGTGCAATTACATGCGTGTTGACGTGGTACATGGGGGCGATGTCTATCGATTCAATCTTTGAGTTTTTGAAATTAGCTTAAGGAAATCATTATGATAAAAACAATCGATTTAAATAGTGATTTGGGTGAAAGTTTTGGGCAATGGCATATGGGAAACGATGATGCAATATTGCAGATTGTCAGTAGTGCTAATGTCGCTTGTGGTTTCCATGCCGGAGATCCTGTGGGGATTTTGCGGACATTACAATCAGCTAAAGAAAACAATGTAGTGATTGGCGCCCATGTTTCTTATCCTGATTTAGTCGGTTTTGGGCGCCGTAAAATGGATATTGCCAGCCATGAACTGACCGCGGATGTCATTTACCAAATTGGAGCGTTGCAAGGATTGGCTGTCGCGGCAGGCACCACACTGAATTATGTCAAACCCCACGGCGCGCTATACAACACAATTGCCAATGATGAATATCAGGCGATTGCTGTCATTGAAGGCATTCTGGCCATCGATCCCGCTCTTGCATTGGTTGGTTTGGCAGGATCAAACGTCCTCAAGTGGGCTCAGGAAAGGGGACTGAAAACCATAGCGGAAGCATTTGCTGATCGCGCCTATACCTCGAAGGGCGAGCTGGTTTCCCGCCGTGAAGCGGGAGCCGTATTGCATGATGCGGATTTGGTTGCTAAACGCATGTTGCAGCTTGTGACGGAGGGAGGTGTTGAGTCCATTGATGGAAAATTCACACCTATTCAGGCGGACTCTATTTGTGTTCATGGTGACAGCCCGGGTGCGGTAGACATGGCAAGACAGATTAAGTCTGTTTTACAGCAGGCAGGGATCACTATCCGTTCATTTATTCATGAGAACACTGATTCTGTTGATGACATAGGGAGATAACTTTGCGTTTTTTACCCGTAAACTTCAATACCATCATGGTTGAATTAAATGGATTGGCAGAAACACTGGCATTGCTGGATTCACTGAATGCGGAACCGGTCTTGGGGATTGAAGAAATTATTCCGGCCGCAAGAACGCTGATGATCCGTTTTCGGCCGACAAAAATATCAACCCAGCAATTGGCAGCAGAAATGGGGAGCCGTGATTTACAGGAGCGTCGCTATTCAGCGGGAAAACAAATAGAAATTCCCGTGCATTACAATGGTGACGATCTTGCTGCTGTTGCTGAAATATTAGGAATGTCTGTTCAGGAAGTAATACGCTGCCACACTGAAAATGAATATACCGTGGCTTTTACCGGATTTGCTCCCGGTTTTGCTTATATGGTGTCAGAAACTTCTCAGTGGAATATTCCCCGCCGGAAAACGCCAAGGACACGCATTCCGGCTGGTGCTGTTGCACTTGCAGGGGAATTTAGCAGCGTTTACCCACAGGCAAGCCCCGGAGGCTGGCAACTTATCGGTATAACAACCGAACGAATGTGGGATCTTTCCCGTCCATCCCCGGCTTTATTGCAACCAGGTTATCGCGTTAATTTTCGGGACGCGGGTCATCTTCCTGCAACGGTGAGTTTGCCGAAAAACACGCACGAAAATAGAACTTCGGTTCCCGAGGATTGTTGCCATTTAGAAATCTTGTCTGTTGGCTTGCAAACTCTATTCCAAGATTTGGGGCGTATTGGGCAATCAGGTGCAGGGGTATCAGGATCCGGAGCGATGGATAAAAGCGCTTTGCGCAGTGCAAACCGCATTGTTGGTAATTCAATCGAACAAGCCTGTCTGGAAATTACACAGGGTGGGTTCAGAGCACAAGCGCACGGACAAATGTTAATTGCAATAACGGGTGCTCCCTGCCCGATAGAGATAAAGACCCCATCGGGGGAAATGATCAATGTAAATGCTTACCAACCCATTGATTTGAACGATGGTGACGAAATATCACTTGGCATTCCTGCGGCCGGCATGCGTTCTTATTTGTCTGTACGTGGCGGGTTTGCTGCTCCTTCTGTTTTATCCAGCCATTCATTCGATACATTGTCCAATATTGGGCCTGCCCCGTTGAAAGTTCATGACAAACTGATAATTCGCCATCCATTGTACAGTGCAGCGGTTTCTTGCTCTGAAACAGCCGCGTTTGATATGCCGAATAAAGATGCCATTGTGGAATTAGACGTAATACTTGGGCCACGTACAGATTGGTTTACGCAAGAAGCCATCGAATTATTGAGTAAGCAGGTTTGGCAAGTGACACCTCAATCCAACCGCATTGGGCTTCGATTAAATGGTGAGTGTTCACTATCCCGCATTAAAACACAGGAGCTGCCTAGTGAGGGGACTTGTGCGGGGGCGATCCAAATCCCGGCCAGCGGGCAGCCTGTATTATTTTTGGCTGACCATCCGCTGACGGGAGGATATCCAGTTATCGCTTCAGTGGCAGATTATCATCTTGATCTGGCAGGCCAAATCCCTGTCAACGCCAAAATTCGCTTTAACCCCATCAGCCAATTCCATGAAATTCAAGGGAGCAAAGATTTCCTATGAGCATTATTTCTATGAACAACACTGTGAACATTGCCGATGATACAGCAAACAATGAACTTCAGCAGACTTCCGCAAATAAAATCAAAAAAGTGTTGATCGCTAACCGTGGTGAAATCGCTGTCCGTATTATTCGTGCTTGCCGTGATTATGGAATACAGACAATAGCCGTTTATGCGGATGTTGATATTCATTCCCAACATGTGCAATTGGCTGATGAAGCTTATGGTTTGGGAGGAAATAGTCCGACTGAAACTTATCTCAATATTCCTCGCATACTGGCGATAGCGAAGCAGTCAGGGGCAACGATGATACACCCCGGCTATGGCTTTCTGTCTGAAAGGGCAGAATTTGCCCGGGCTGTCATTGAGGCGGGGATAACTTGGATTGGGCCGAACCCTGAAACGATTGATGAACTTGGCGATAAGGTGAAGGCGCGCAAGCTTGCCCAGAAAGTGGGTGCGCCTTTGGTGGTTGGTACAGCAGAACCCGTCAGCGATGTGCAGGAAGTTGTCGACTTTGCCGAAAAACATGGTTTGCCGATTGCCATTAAAGCCGCATTTGGAGGAGGTGGACGAGGTTTGAAAGTAGCTTGGCGGCAGGATGAAGTTATCGAACTTTATCACTCGGCAGTACGTGAAGCGACAGCTGCATTCGGGCGAGGAGAATGTTTTATTGAACAATTTCTGGATAAACCTCGTCACATAGAAGCACAAGTAATTGCAGATAAATTGGGTCACGTAATTGTGCTTGGAACCCGTGATTGTTCTTTGCAGCGCCGCAATCAAAAACTGGTGGAAGAAGCACCGGCTCCATTCTTGTCACAAGAACAAACAGAGCGCATTTATCAGTCTGCAAAAGCCATTTGTGCCGAAGCTAATTATGTGGGGGCTGGTACAGTAGAATTTTTGCTGAGCGCTGATGGGACACTTTCTTTTTTGGAAGTAAATACTCGCTTACAAGTTGAGCATCCGGTCACGGAAGAGACCACAGGCATTGATTTGGTGATCGAACAATTACGAATAGCAGAAGGTTATCCGTTAAGTATTCAGGAAACACCGAAGCCTAGGGGACATTCCTTTGAATTCCGCATTAATGCAGAAGATGCTGGTAAAGGCTTTTTACCGACATCTGGCACCATCAATGAGTTTATTCCACCTTCAGGCCCTGGTATTCGGCTGGATTCAGGTGTGATAACGGGTTCTACTATTCCGGCTACATTTGACTCATTGATGGCGAAGTTAATCGTGACAGGAGCGACGCGCGAACAAGCTATTTCCCGCGCCCGCCGGGCACTACAGGAATTCAAAATTCAGGGGGTGGCATCGGTATTGCCGTTTCATCAAGCGGTGATGGAACACACTGATTTTATTTCCCACGATGAATTTCATGTCCATACACGTTGGATAGAAACAGATTTCGCCAATGAGCTGCAAAGTTTACCTCGCCAGTCTGCTACATCAGATAAAAGTATCTCTCGCACATTTATTGAGATCGATGGCCGCAGGCATGAATTGGGATTGCCATCGGATTTATTGGCCGGATTAACTCAGCTTGTTCCGACAGGTGAGCACTCACTTTCCCAGAAGCAGCCGGTCGTACAAGAACGTGAGCTAACAGATCCCCGTCAGGTTAAAGCGCCAATTTCCGGCATACTGCATTCATGGCTAATTGATGAAGGCAAGCAAGTGAATAAAGGTGATGTTATTGCAGTGATGGAAGCGATGAAAATGGAAATACAAATCAGTGCCCATTGTTCGGGAAAAATCACATTTTGTGCACAAGCGGGAGATTATCTGGAAGCAGAAAGTATTCTGGCTAATATAGAGTCGTTAAATAATTAGTTGGTTTTTTTCTTCGTTCTGGTTAAATTTTTGCTTTAATCAATAAATGAGCCTGCTTTATGTAGGCTCATTACTATCATTAATGACCAAATGATACTAATAACTTGATGAAATTTAAAAGCATGGAATCATTTCATGCAAATTTCCTATTGTGCTGTAATTTCTTTTGTCTATATTTGACGATTATTCAATGTTATGGGTTGATATAATAATTTATGCTGATAATTAAGCAGATTTTATTGAGGAAATTCTTAAAAATATATACCAACAGATTTCGATTTTATTTTGTAAACACAGGCGCATCAGGGTAATCACCATTAAATGCCCGTCAAAAAATCCACCTATAACAAAATCTGTAATGGCTGGAATCAGCGGTAAATGCCATTCTTTATGTAGGTAAATACGCAATAAACAACTACCGATTGCCTCTATTATTACTGGTTAAAAATAATCCTGACCCAAAGGGGTTGCCATGAGTAATCACATAGAAAAATATATGACATGGTGGTTAGAACAAGAAAGATTAAGAAAGAGCAATAAAATACCTGTAAAAATAACACTGGCAGGCATTAAATTATCAGTTATTCCTCAAGCATTCCTACCATCCCCATTACAAACTCATTCAACACCACTGCTTATAAAGAAGATTAATTATCATAATTTTGTCGGGAAAAAAGTTCTTGATATAGGAACTGGCAGTGGAGTTCTTGCCATTTATTCAGCGCTCAAAGGTGCATCATTGATAATAGCAACAGATATCGATGATCATATATTACACCATGCCAGACATAATGCTTATTTGAATCAGATTACAGACATTCATTTTATTAATAGTAATCTTTTTGAATCTGTCAAAGGCCAATATGATTACATATTTGCCAATGGGCCAATTTCCCCTGAAGCTTGGTCAAAAGAAAGTCTCTCTGGCCATACCATATCAAGTTACGGAGAAATGCTGTTTAGCCAGTATCGCCACTATTTGGCAGATAAAGGGCTAATGTTTATGACATTCGCAGAATTTGGCCCTGTCGAGGCTTTCTACAAAACACTGCAAAAATATTCCGTTATGCACAAAGAAAAACGAGAGGAAAAATTTGGGATATGGTGGAGTTTTCATGAAATCAGCAAATAAACTGCGATAAACAACCGGAAGGATATCAATCGGCTAATCGCAATAAGGAGCGTACTGTTTTTATACTCTGGAGGTTTTAAGGTGCAGCATGATAGAGAGCCATCCTTGGGACAGCAGTAGCCTAGCTTTGTTGAGGTAGGGGTAATGAGATTGATTTGAAAAACTTTTTCGCGATGCATCGCTAAAGTTAATTGCATTTACAATCTAAATGTAAATAATAATGCGTCTCAATAATATCTATCTCGAACAACAATGACAAAAATTACTAAAATTTACGCAACGCTGACTAAGAACGGTTTGTGTGCTCCTTTGATGTCAGCATCTATGCTGGCTGCATTTATTCCCAGCAACGCACTAGCAACCACTGAAACTAAAATCCAAAAATCGAATACAACTGGTGACACCATTGTTGTTATTGCAAGTAACAATGCAGAACAAGATAGTGGGAAAATTGGCCGTAACGAAATTAAAGTTAGACAGGCACAAAGTGTCGGTGAAATTTTAAAGAATGTACCGGGCGTGCAAGCCGGCCATCCTAGTGCTTTGGGGCAGCGTTTCAAAATCCGGGGCATGGATGATCAATTCATCAACGTAACCGTTGATGGTGCAAGACAAGAAGGCTATCACTTCCACCATGCAGGAAACTACAGCATAGATCCTGAAATGCTCAAGCAAGTTGATATTAATGTGGGTACAAACAGTATTACCTATGATACTGGTGCCCTTGGTGGAGCATTAAAATTTGAGACCGTTGATGCCAGTGATTTATTAGAACAAGATCAATTATTTGGCGCAAAAGGCAAGTTAAGTTACGTCAGTAATGGCTCTGAATTCCAGCAATCTTTAGCAACGTATGGAAGATTGGGAGCAGTCGATTTATTGGGTTACTTCAATCACCGTAATATGGATGATGCTAAAACGGGCAGAGATAATCTCGGGAGAGAATCAATTCCTACCGATGGAAAATTGATTAACTATTTATTAAAAACGAAATTTAATCTGACTGATGATCAGTACATCAGCGTATCAAAAGAGCATTATAAAAATGATGCAGATACGAATTTCAGATTGAATTTTGGCCCTGATGTGAATAAAGGAAGAAAAGCGAAGTACGCTTCAGAGCGTGATGCTTACAATATTTCCTATCGATTTGTACCTGTCGACAATGACTTCATTGATTTAAAAGTTTCTGCTTATCATACAGAACAAAACTTCACTCATATGAAGGAAGTTAATGGCCCTGGAAAGGGGTTTGACAGTAATGTTGAAACTCAGGGTATCAGGGCGCGCAATGTTTCCAGATTTGATACTCAGAAGCTTTTCCATGCTTTAACTTATGGCTATGAGTATTTTGATACTCGAATGGCATACAGTGATGAAGCAGAAAATATGCACAAAAGAGTCGTGGAAGCAGGAAAGTCATCATCTGTTTATCTGGAAGATGACATTCGATTAGCTGATTTTCATATCATTCCGGGCGTCAGATGGGATCACTACCAATACAATACGATTAATAAAAATCATGAGTCTTTTGAAAGAACGTATTCCCATTTTTCAAAAGCTCTTGGTTTGAAATATGAACTGGGTGCATCAACAACATTATTTGCCAATTATACCGAGCTTTTCAGAGGTCCATTGGGTAAAGAAATTGGTATGGGGCCAAGCAACCAAAATGCCAATTTAAAAGCCACAACGGGTTACAACATAGAAACGGGTGCGGCGGGAACATATACTGATGTTTTTGCTGAAAATGACTCAGTTACTGTCATTGGTAAAGTATTCCAGACCAATTTCAAAAATCTGGCTACCACATTAGCCAAGAGTGAGCTCCATAATATCCCTAAATCCAGATTGGAAGGGTTTGAATTATCGACTAAATATCAGTTGAATAACCTGTCCTTAAAAGCGACTTATGCCAAAGCTAATAACAAAATCCTTAACGGTAATGCGTTGTTTGACAAAAGACGGGAATTTACTCCGACTATAGGCGATTCCTTCACTATTGGCGGGAGCTATTCATTTGATAAAACTGATATTGAACTTGGTTGGAACTCTCGATTTAACCGTGCCACAGATGCAAAAGGAACTGATGACGGTAAGATTGTAACTATACATAAACCAGGCTATGGCGTCAGTGATGCATATATTTCTTGGGCACCGAAATCGGGTTCATGGAAAAACACAGAAATTCAGCTTGGTATCGATAATATCTTTGACAAGCGTTACAACGAGCAATCTTATTACCTGAATACTTATAAGGGACAAGAAGAGAAAGGGCGCGCTTATAAAGCCACCATTTCTTATAAATTCTAAGGAACTTGCTTTAATTTTTAGTAAAAAGTCTGCGGCTTGACCGCAGATTTCACGTTACTGACTGACAAAGTGCTGGTTTTTTTATCCGGCACTTTGCTTTAATCAAACTCCGCTCACCAAACAGTGCTTGCCGCCATTTCAGAAAGAATAAACTCTCCTCTGATTGTTCCTGTCGTCAGATAAATTAGTTTGAATCCGTAATCGCGAACAAAATAGGCTTGAAAACGTCTTATTCTGTATTGGGGTACACTATGTGAATGACTTTGTCATGAATTAAATGGCGGTGGTGGGCATACTTGTGGTTCTATCTGAATAGGGTATCGAAATTAACGATGATTCATCATTGGCGGGTACTGAGGGACAACGGTGCCATAAGAGTTCTATATTTTGGTCATCTTATATTTGAAATAGTAAAATTTTATTAAATATAAGAGTGGTTTTTAGGAAATATTTCAATATGTTCTGAAGACAAGGTCAATGCCGAGCATTGTTGTGAAAATTGAATACTTTCTTTGAGTTCCATTCCTTCCAGCCAGCAGTGTACCAGCCCTGCCATCATGGCATCTCCAGCGCCATTGGAGTTAATGACATTGGTATGAATTGCCGGTGAGCAACCTGATGAGTTGTCTAACTCGCTATAATAGACACCTTCCGTATCCATACTTAATATCAGGCGTTGAACCCCACGTTGATGGAACCAATCTGCTGCTTTAGCCGCATCTTTCTGGTTTTCAATTTTTATGCCACTTAGGATCTCGGCTTCAGTACGATTCGGCTTTAAAGTATGAATGTGAGATAACCAGTGACGTATTTTTGGCGCTTTAGATTGTGAAACAGTATCGACAAAAATTGGCACGTTTTTAACATGTCGAAATAACCATTTTAAAGTTTCTTCCGTTAAGTTACAGTCAACTACTAACACACTGGCATGTTGGATGAGTGATCTAGATTGAGATAATAAAGCAGGTGTCAGCTTTTCCAGAATACTCATATCATTAATTGTTAATATACATTTTCCTTTTTTATCGATAATAGAATTACAGATTGAAGTTTTTTCCCCATCCAACTTATATAAAAATTTGACGTTTACGCCAGCCAGTTTTGTTTTATCAAACAATACCTTTCCATTTTGGTCGTTGCCGATAACAGAAATTAAGTAACTTTCATTTTTTAATAAGGCAATGTTCTGCGCGATATTTCTACCGACACCGCCTGGTGTTGAAATTATTTTCCCTGGGTTAGAATCTTCATAAATTAATTCATTATATGCATAGCTTGTTAAATCTATATTGGCTGCGCCAATTGATACAGCATAGGCATTTTTAGATAAAATATATCCTTTTCCCTTTATATATCCTTTTTTACTTAGGTTCATAATATGCCCTGCAACACATGAACGACTAATCCCAAGAATATCTGCAATTTCTTGCTGTTGTATGAAAGGATCACGTTTTAGAAGTTGCAATATTTGATTTTCCCTCTTCGACATATCATGTCCTTAGCCATTTTTTATCTAATGTTTTATTGCATATTTGGCAGACAGTAAAGGCTATTTGTGTTTTTAGTTTTAATTATGGGAGCACGATCGTAAGCTTAATAATATGAACGCGTTTCATAAAAATGTGACATTTATCTTGAATATTATGCTAAAAAATGAAAAAAATTAGAGGTTTTTATAATCAAGCCAATCTGTTTATATTTTATCCTCTATAATTTATATATAAAACAAACAGTTGTGAATTATTGTGAGAATAACAAACATATGTTTGGCTTCAGAGTATCTTTATTAAAGAAAGTTAAGATTGTCTATAAATAATATAATTTCATTCATCATGGGCTGTTAAGAACTCTGATGCAGTATTTGTTGGTAGGCAGAGTACATTTTTAGCAGGCTTTGTTGTTGGCGGCATCTTTTGAACGACGAGGCTTTATGGTGATTAACTATCCAGATCCTGATGACAGCCACAAGATCTTTTTTGCTTCAGATGGCAATTATTTTTTGAACGGAAAAGAAGATTACGTTATGAAGTTAACTGTTTGTTTTTATTTGATTACTCTGAGTTTCTATAAATATTGGCAGAGAGATCATCCATGAGTTTCAAGATGCAGCCAAGAAAGCTGCACCTTGAGAGACAATAGGTATACAGCAATTACAGTGTAAATACCCCGATGACAGCGACAATACTGAAAATAGCCGCCGCACCATAAAATACCCATTTGCTGGCAGGAATATGAACTTGCAGATCGTGCATCCCGTGGTGGATGCGGTGCAACCCACACCATAACGGCAGGCTTATCATCAACAACAAAAAGATGCGGCCAATAAAACTTTGGCAGAATGTCAGTATCCGCTCATAAGAAAGCGCTTCAGGTGCCAAGCCGAGCGGCAATAAAATTCCCAGCAGCAAAATAATGGCAGGGCCAACAATGGCGCTCCACATGCCACCTGCACCAAACAGCCCCCAGAAAATCGGTTCGTCGGAACGTTTAGGTACTTGATTCATCAGATCCTCCTTGGGGTTATAGAAATAGTGCAACGCCGAGAATCACGGCAGTAGCGATAATTGTGACCGCCCACAATAGCTTGATAATTGGCCCGGGTGCCATTTTTTCATTTTTGACAATGATATTGAGCGCTTTGGGTGCCAATTCAAACCAGGTTTTTGTATGCAGCAAAGCCGCCAGCAGGGTAATGATATTGATCAGCAGTACGGCTGGATTTTGCAGGAAAGAGACAAAACCAGCCCAGCTTTCTGGGCCATTTTTCAGGGCAAACAGGCCGTAAAGCACCAGCAGGCTGAACCACACAGTCGGCACGGATGTCCCTTCACGCAGCATGTAAAAGCGATAAAATCCCAGCTTACGCCACCAATTGGTTTCCATGCCGCGCACATAGGGTTTACGTTTGGTTGTCATTACTCTTTCCTCCCTTATTGTGGTTTCAGCATAGAGATTAGGAAATCTTTGGCACTTTCAGCTTTGCTTTGCTGAATGGCACCAGCCGGATCAACGTGTTTCGGGCAAACTTCAGAGCAATAACCCACGAAAGTACAAGACCAAACCCCATTATCGCTATTGATTTGTGGCATACGCTCTTTCTTGCCATTATCACGGTTATCAAGGTTGTAACGATGTGCCAGTGTAACCGCCGCAGGCCCGATGAATTCAGGATTCAGGCCGAATTGGGGGCAGGCGGCATAACATAGTCCACAATTGATGCACCCTGAAAATTGATGATATTTCGCCATTTGGGCAGGGGTCTGTGTGTTCGGGCCATCAGCAGGCTTGCGATCATTGCCGATAATGTAAGGCTTGATCGCTTCAAGGCTCTCAATGAAGTGCGTCATGTCGACAACCAAATCCCGCTCAATCGGGAAATTGCCCAGCGCTTCGACTTTCATGCCTTGCGGATATTCCCGCAGAAAGGTTTTACAGGCCAGTTTGGGGACGCGGTTGACCATCATGCCACAGGAGCCACAGATAGCCATGCGGCATGACCAGCGGTAAGAAAGGTCAGGCGTCAAATTATCTTTAATGTAACCCAATGCATCCAACAATGAAGTCTGCTCATCGTAAGGGACTTCATAAGTGGTGAAATAAGGCTCACTATCCACTTCTGGGTTATAGCGCATGACTTCCATTTTCAGGTTTTTCATCTCAGTCATTCGCTTTCTCCTTCTGTTTTTTCTCTTGCGCAGCCGCTTCACCACCGTATACGCGCTTCGCAGGTTGAGATTTAGTGATTTTCACATCACTGTATTCCAGACGGGGGGCACCTTCAGGATTGTAGAAAGCCAGCGTATGCTTCAAGAAATTCTCATCGTCACGTTCGGTGCAACCTTCATCAAGGCGCTGGTGGGCACCCCGTGATTCTTTGCGGTTGAGCGCTGAATGGGCCATACACTCAGCGACATCCAAACCAAATCCCAGCTCAATGGTGTAGAGCAGGTCGGTATTGAAGACACTGGAACGATCGCTAATTTCGATATGCTTGAAGCGCTCTTTCAATTCTGCAATTTTGTCGATGGTTTTTTGCATCAACTCTGGTGTGCGGTAAATGCCGCAGCCCTCTTCCATGGACGTTCCCAGCTCATCGCGGATTTTTGCCCAACTTTCATCGCCTTTCTGATTCAAGAGATTATTGAGTTTCTCTTCGATATCGCGGGCTTGGGCATTCAGGGCGTTATCATTGGCAGGAGTCGCTTCCTGAATATGCCTGACGGCTTCTTCACCTGCCAGACGCCCAAAGACAACCAGCTCTGCCAGAGAGTTGGAACCGAGGCGATTCGCGCCATGCAGGCCGACAGAAGAACATTCCCCGATAGCGAATAACCCTTTGATGCGGGTTTCACATTGCTGATTGGTTTCGATTCCGCCCATGGTGTAATGCGCGGTTGGGCGAACGGGAATGGGTTCTTTGACAGGATCAACTCCCACGTAGGCTTTTGCCAGTTCACAAATAAAGGGCAGGCGTTCGAGGAGTTTTTTCTCACCCAAATGACGTAAATCCAGATACACAACATCACCGCGTGGTGTGGCGATCGTACGTCCGGCTCGCCATTCATGCCAGAAAGCCTGAGAGACTTTATCGCGCGGGCCTAATTCCATGTATTTATTTTCAGGATGCCCGAGTGGCGTTTCTGGCCCTAAGCCATAATCCTGCAAATAGCGATAACCATCCTTATTCACCAGAATCCCGCCTTCACCACGGCAGCCTTCAGTCATCAAAATGCCGGAGCCGGGCAGGCCGGTTGGGTGATATTGTACAAATTCCATATCACGCAATGGTACCCCGTGGCGGAATGCCATGCCCATGCCATCACCGGTGACAATGCCGCCATTGGTATTGTAACGATAGACACGCCCGGCACCACCGGTGGCCATAATCACGGCATTGGCACGGATCTGAACTTTCGTCCCTTCCATCATATTCAATGCCACCAAGCCACGGGCTTGCCCTTCATCAACTAAAATATCGAGCACAAAATGCTCATCAAAACGCTGGATCTGGGGATATTTAAGGGAAGTCTGGAACAATGTATGCAGCATATGAAAGCCGGTTTTATCTGCGGCAAACCAGGTGCGTTCGATTTTCATGCCCCCGAAGCGGCGGACATTGATGGAACCATCTTCTTTGCGGCTCCACGGGCAACCCCATTGCTCCAGTTGGATCATTTCGGTCGGGCAATGCTTGACGAAGTATTCAACCACGTCTTGTTCACAGAGCCAGTCCCCGCCGGACACTGTATCGTTGAAGTGAAAATCATAAGAATCGTGGGATTGGGTGACTGCGGCTGATCCGCCTTCTGCGGCCACGGTGTGGCTGCGCATAGGATACACTTTTGAGATCAAAGCAATCTTGAGCTGGGGATTAGCTTCAGCAGCAGCGATGGCTGCTCGTAGCCCTGCGCCACCAGCTCCGATAATCGCGAGGTCGACATTGATGGTTTGCACTGCGCTTCTCCGTTGTTCAAGTAAAACAATTTTTCTTATCAAACAAAATGTTGAAGTTAATTTTCTATGCCTTAACGATTTATAGGCAATATCTATTACTATTTGTAAGGTTTAATTATAACTAACAGTTGAGAATGTAAACTTGATATGAATGCAGGTTTTGCAGGATTTCGGCAGGAAAATTTGATCTGGAACAGCTTTTGGCGTAGTAAAATTCATACCCATAATTCAGAAGTTAATTTAACCCTATTTATTAATATGAAATTTAAATTAATTGATGTTTGTTCATTTAATAAAGTGATAATTATTTGAATAATGGCGAATGATCATGGCAAACATAATCTCATGATTAAATCATGAGAAGCATAAAATAGAACGGCTAAATTAATGAAATATAAATTTTTTATTATGAAAAACGTTCAGGATGAGAAACAGTAGAACAACTAAGAGCAAACAGCGGTGAGCAATGATTTGTCTGGTGACCTTGATACGGGTAAACTGCGCGTTTTGTTTTATTTTGGAGTCACAGGAACATGAACGAAGTCGCGAATTGGCAGCCAAGTGCCCCTATCGCTAATTTATTGAAAAGGGCAGAAATTCTGGCTGAAATACGGCGCTTCTTCGCGGATCGTGGGGTGTTGGAGATTGAAACCCCTGCGATGAGTCAGGCTACTGTCACTGACGTTCATCTGGTCCCTTTCCAGACTCAATTTGTCGGGCCAGGAGCGGCAGATGGCTTAACTTTGTACTTAATGACTAGCCCCGAATACCATATGAAGCGCTTATTGGCAGCGGGCAGTGGCTCCATCTATCAGATGGGGAAAAGTTTCCGCAATGAAGAAGCGGGTCGCCATCACAACCCAGAGTTCATGATGCTTGAGTGGTATCGCCCGCATTATGATATGTACCGCTTGATGAATGAGGTCGATGATCTATTGCAACAGATCTTGGATTGTGAAAGTGCTGAATCACTTTCCTACCAACAAGCATTCATCCGGTATTTGAATACTGATCCGCTGACGGCCAGTAAAGAAAAACTGCGGGAAGTCGCGGCGAAACTCGATCTCAGTAATATTGCAGATCAAGAAGAAGATCGGGATACGCTGCTGCAATTGCTTTTCGTGATGGGGGTGGAGCCGCAAATCGGCATAGAAAAACCGACATTTATTTACCATTTCCCCGCATCACAGGCAGCATTGGCAGAAATCAGCCCGGAAGATCACCGTGTTGCTCAACGCTTTGAAGTCTATTTCAAAGGCATGGAGCTGGCGAATGGCTTCCGCGAACTGACTGACAGCAATGAACAGCGCCTCCGCTTTGAACAGGATAACCGCAAGCGTGAAGCCATGGGGCTGCCGATTCAGCCGATTGATGAATACCTGCTTGCTGCTCTTGCCCACGGTATGCCGGATTGTTCCGGTGTCGCGCTGGGGGTGGATCGCTTGATTATGCTGGCACTGGGTGCTGAGCGGATCAGTGAGGTGATTGCCTTTCCGGTGGGAATTTCGTAATTAACATTGGGGCAGCGTGGGCTGCCCCTGAGAATTCATGCTGCTGACTGATTATTTGTGCTCGTGATGTGCTTCCAAAAATTTCACCGCTAAATCAGGGAAATCAGTGAATGCGCCATCAACATTGGCTTTATCAAAAACGATATCAAACAACTGATTGCCATTGGTGGCATATTTTGGCAATTGGTCGATGCGGATAGTATACGGGTGGACGACCAGATGGCTGGCGTGAGCCTCTTTTACCATACCGGTTAATTTGATGTTGCTCGGCGTTGAGTTACTTTCGATAAGCATATGGTAATCAGGGCCAATTCCATCAGCATATTTTGCTACTTCTTTCATGGCTCCCGGCTTAAACATCCACTCATAGCTATAGTTTTGCCAAGTGCCGTCCGGTTTTTGCTCGTAGGTTTCATTCCAATCTGTATAGGCAATAAGCTGAACCAGTTTCAGATCCATACCCATTTTAGGTTCAAGATCATTTTTGATGCGCTTAAGTTCGTTGGCATCAAAACATTGCAGATAAACTTTATCGCTCTTTTTGGTATAGCCGTACTGTTTCAGCACTTCCAGCACTTTGCTTGTAATATCTTTACCTTCCTGACGATGGAACCACGGTGCTTTAATTTCAGGATAAATACCAATATCTTTCCCGGTGGATTTATTCAGACCCTGGATAAATTCCAATTCTTCCTGGAAAGTATGGATGCGGAAATCTGATTTACCCATAGGGAAACGACCCGGGTAGCTTTGGACTTTTTTGCCGTCTTTGATATCAAAGCCTTCAGTAAATTTCAGAGACTGAATTTCTGGCAGGGTAAAATCAATAGCATAATAACGGCCGTCAGCACGGGCGCGGTTTGGAAAACGTTCTGCGACATCCGTTACACGATCAAGATAATGATCGTGCAATACAACGAGCTGATCATCTTTGGTCATGACGAGGTCTTGTTCCAAATAATCGGCCCCTTGTGCATAGGCCATTGCCTTGGCGGGTAAGGTATGCTCTGGCAGGTAACCACTGGCGCCGCGATGGGCAATAACAATTTTATCTGCCGCATGTGCAATGCCGGACATTGATGAGGCTAACAAAATACCAGCCATAATTGCTTTCATAGGGGTCTGCATTGGAATTCTCCATTTTTTCTAATAAAAATCTTAAACAACAAATGATGTCGTTTATTGTTTCGCTGTTTTCTCATCAGCGACTAAAATAATAGAATAAAATTTAAGATTGCTTTTTATATAAAATGATGAGGCAACACAACCTGAACATTCTTTTTACCAGCAGTATGTCACAGTTTTATGACATAAATTTTTTTTCTTCAGGTTTGGTTTAAAAAACTTTTATTATAATTGTTATTAAATGAGCAGCATTATGATGAATAGCTTTTTTTATGTTTAAATTAGAAGGGATTGAATAATGAAAGTTCTATTAATTCTCACTAATAATGTAAAAAATATTTAATATTAAATAGTGTGTGGAAATATATAATTGCCATTTTATTAGTGCGGTAATTTAACGTATAAAATATTTACAATATCGAACGATTGGAATAACTCATATAACCATTATTCTTGTTTTCAGTTCAAGATATGCACTTTGTCTTTCAAGGACATTTTTTGCGGGGTAATGAATGACCTATAATAAAATCGCAGTGCCATCAAGCTGCACTGCGATTCACATAAGATTAATCAGTGGATTTCAATGAATTCACTAACCTTGGCGAGCAATTTCCTGCTTGTGTTTATTTTCACTTAACATGACAAACAGAAGCAGAACGACAGACAATGCACTGCCGCCGACCATGACCATAAAGCCACCATCCCAACCGAAGTAGTCAACGGTGTAACCAACAATGGCGCTGGCGGCTACAGAACCACCCAGATACCCGAATAGGCCGGTGAAACCCGCTGCTGTTCCGGCTGCTTTTTTCGGTGCCAGTTCAAGAGCGTGCAGGCCAATCAGCATCACTGGGCCGTAAATCAAGAACCCGATGACCAGCATACAGATCATGTCAACATTTGGGTTACCGGCCGGGTTCATCCAGAATACGATGGTTGCGATGGTAACCAGTGTCATAAAGAATACGCCGGTTGCACCACGATTGCCTCTGAACACTTTGTCAGACATCCAGCCGCACAACAGCGTTCCCGGAATACCTGCATACTCATACAAGAAGTAGGCCCAAGATGATTTATCCAGTGCGAAGTGCTTTACTTCTCTCAAATAAGTTGGTGACCAGTCAAGGATGCCGTAGCGCAGCAAGTAAACGAATACGTTAGCAATTGCGATCATCCACAGCAGTTTATTGGGCAGAACGTACTGCATGAAGATTTCTTTTGCAGTCAGTTCTTTTTCATCTTTTTCAGTGTAGTCAGGTGGATAATCGTTTTTATATTCTTCGATTGGTGGCAAACCACAAGATTGTGGGGTATCACGCATCAAAGCAAAGATAATCAGGGCAACTAAAATCGCTGCGAATGCAGGCATATATAGCGCGGCTTTCCAGTCATTGAACCAGGCCATGCCCAGAAGGAACAGCAAAGGAGGTAAGCCGCCGCCGACGTTGTGGGCACAGTTCCAGATAGAAACAATTCCGCCACGCTCTTTTTGTGACCACCAGTGAACCATGGTACGCCCACAAGGAGGCCAACCCATGCCTTGGAACCAACCACAGAGGAAAAGCAGGACAAACATGACAGCGATGCTTGAGGTCGCCCATGGAACGAAGCCCATGAACAACATAACGGCCGCAGCAAGGATCAGACCCGCAGGTAAGAAAAATCTTGGGTTTGAACGGTCTGAAACGGAACCCATTATGAATTTCGAGAATCCGTAGGCAATAGAAATCCCGGACAAAGCAAACCCAAGGTCACCTCTGGAGAAGCCTTGTTCTACTAGATAAGGCATTGCCAAAGCAAAGTTTTTCCTTACCAGATAGTAAGCGGCATAGCCAAAGAAGATCCCCATAAAAATTTGCCAGCGCAAGCGACGATAGAGTGGATCTATTTCTTGCGCAGGCAACCGGGTCTTATGAAGAGCCGGTTTAAAAATACTTAACATGTTTGTCTCCACATGGTTTTTGTATGAGCGAATAATCACCGCAGAGCAGTGATGATATTAAACGAAAAATTTCGAAAAATATTTTCCATATCGAAAGGAATATTAGCTAAAACAACCTTATATAACTGTGAGGTGTCGCTAACATATAGATATAGTTTCGCAAAGGCGGTGATTTTGAGTGATTTAGAGGTTTTTTTAAATACAATTCGTTCATATTATCGTGATGTTTGTCACAATAAAATACTTTGCTTGTTATTTTTATGCGTTTAAAGGTTCGTTTATGTTCTTTATCATATAATGGCCTATTACAAATATGGTTATCCCGCCTAAATTATAACCCTATATAAATATAACTTATATAAATTTAATTATTATATATGCTATTTAGTAATAGGCATTGGTATTTTTTGTCTGAAAATTGAAAGTTTTTGACTGGCAATTTTGTCGAATCATATAAATGATGTCTTATTTTATTATGTTGTTTTCTTTTTATTTACATGTTTGGCGTTTTTTATAACTCAATTACAAATAAAATGTTTGAAATTGGAATTCGAAATAATGGATATTACCACAAATAGTTATTCATACTCATGATAGGCGTAATCATGAGGGGGTTTATAACTATTTTTGAATAAAAATTACATTAATATCAGTTTGTTATGTGTATATGAGGCAGTTTGTATAGGCGTATGCACTCTGCTATCCAATAAATGAATGGCTTTATATAAGTAGATTGTTCGATTAAGCAAAGATTACAAAATAATACTAATTAATATATTTATTAAATTTGCACTAAATTTTTTCAATTGATTTTTTTTAATTGGTTAACGCCAACATACGGTATTTGCAGGTACTGAATGTAGGTGAAAACTGAAAAATAACGACTACCAGCATTGATGTCTCCATTCATCATGAAAAGTGATGGGATAAATGGAGCTCAGAAAATGAGAACATCATTATGAATACTTACACACACAAGGCAATATTACACACAGCATTTACTGGGCAAAAATCTTCTCCTACTCTTGATACTGAGACTGCTTTTGATACTGAAAATGATAGTAATATCAGTCAAATGACAGCAGAACTCAAACCATGGTTTACAAATGTTCCCGCTCGGTTGGCTGAGTTGGCACAAACCGTACCAAATGACATCGCCGTTTCTGACCCACATGAAGCCCTGACATTTGGCGTGTTGAATCAGCGAATTGAAAAAGCTGCACAAACTTTGCGTCATTATGGTGTAAAGATGGGAAGCAATGTGGCCATTGCTGCCCAGCGAGGCATTTCATGGTTTGTGACCATGCAGGCAATCTGGCGGCTTGGGGCGGTCTATATCCCCCTCAACACAATGATGCCGGAAAAACGCCTGAATGATATTCTTGCCAGCCTGCCGGAAAGTATTCTGGTGTCTGATAAGACAGTATCAGCGGGACTAAGGGCGTCAACGCTCATCTCTATGGATGTTATTTTAGGTAATATCAATGAGATAAATCACCTCGAACTCGCCGGAGACATAAATATCCCCGCATTGGGCGATCATCCTGCTTATGTGATGTTTACCTCCGGCTCGACGGGATTACCAAAATCAGTACAAGTACAGCATGACAATCTGGCTGCCTGCCTGTGCGGATTCGGCAAGTTACTGTCAATCAGTCAGGATGACCATATGCTGGCACTGACTACGTTCTCCTTTGATATTTCAGTTCTGGAATTGCTGCTGACCATCGTTCATGGCGGCAGCATCTATATCGCTTCCATTGATACTCAACGTGATGCGATGGCGTTGTCTGAAACGTTATCAGATCCACGCTTTACTTTTGCCCAAGCGACACCTGTAACTTGGTCAATGGCCTTGAATGCAGGTTGGAAACCCCGTCCTGAAATGGGAATGCTTTGCGGAGGGGAAGCATTGTCACAAGATCTGGCAGATCAGCTCACCGCCACGGGGGGCTCTTTGTGGAATGTTTACGGCCCAACGGAAACCACGATTTGGTCAACGGCATTTCGTATGAAAAAAGGGGATAAAGTTCAATTGGGCGGCCCGATCCCCGGCACCAGTATCACGATTGTAGATAAGTATCTGCGACCTGTCCCTAAAGGAACAGTGGGTGAAATTCTTATTGGTGGGTTGGGCGTGACTGCGGGCTATCGCAATAATCCGACTGAAACAGCCAAAAGATATGTACCTGATATCACGGGGAAAGGCAAAAGAGCATACCTGACGGGGGATATGGCACGCATGCTTGAAGACGGCTCCCTCATTTATATGGGCAGGCAAGATGATCAAGTGAAAGTGCGTGGATATCGCATTGAGTTGGGTGAAATAGAAATAGCACTAAGAAAGCAGCAGGGTGTGCAAGATGCAATTATCCGGGTCGCGGGTAGCGGTGATTTTGCCAAGATCCAGGCATTTGTATTGTTTGACCCGAATATGATTGTGCCAGAGGAGTGGGTACATGAAACGCAAGTATCGCTGCGGGAAATCCTGCATGAAGCCTGGATCCCGACCGAATATTACCGCATTCCTTATATACCGCTGACAAGCAGTGGCAAAAGGGATAAAAAGCGGTTGGAAGAAGTTGCTGAACGATTGAATGCCAGTTATGACGCCGTACAGCCACAGACAGAAACTGAAAAACGTGTTTATGCCATCTGGCGTGATTTACTGGCAACGGATGTATTCGGGATTACGGATGATTTCTTCCAGATTGGGGGGCATTCCATCCTTGTTGCCCGCATGGTAGAAAACATTGAAAAAGCGTTTTCACTGAGGATCCCAATCTCTGGTATTTATGTGGAACCAACTATTGCCCGAATTTCAGCAATATTGGATGAAATGACCATTGAGCGCCAGATAAACCCGGCTCGAATCGCGGGAACTTATCACAGTGAAGCGTTAATTCGCCAGCATGCAGAGACGCTCAGGAATGATGTTTACCTGAAAGAAAATGTTCGCCCTGACGGGTTGCCCCATGCTAACTGGTATCAGCCAGATACCGTATTGTTGACAGGTTCGACCGGGTATCTTGGGCTGCATTTGCTGGAGCAATTGCTGAAACAGACTTCGGCCAGAATCATCTGTCTGTGCCGCGCATCTGATGAAGAGCATGCCCGTGACAGGATCAAGGCCGGGTTCAAGAATTACCAGATTGATGTAGGCAACGAACTTAAGCGCGTGGATTTTGTTGTTGGTGACTTGGGTCAGCCTCGCTTCGGCCTGTTGCCGGAAACATGGGAACAACTGGCCGAAAATGTTGACGTTATTTATCACAATGGGGCACTGGTCAATTTCATCTACCCCTATAGTGCACTCAAAAGCATCAACGTCGATGGCACCAGAACGGCGCTGGAACTGGCTTGTACAGCACGTTTGAAACACTTCCATTATGTTTCTTCCGTGAATGCACTGTTTGCCACTGAATCACCTCGCCCTTACTTGGAAGATGATCGTGCCATGAGTGAAACGGTACGTGATCCTTCTGGTTATTCGGGCAGTAAGTGGGTATCAGAAGGGATCATCAACATTGCCCGCAAGCGTGGCGTGCCCGTGAGCATTTATCGCCCGGGACTGATTCTTGGGCATACCCGCACAGGGGCAGCGCAGGGGAATGATTACCTGATAGCGTCTTTGAAAGGCTATCTGGCAATGGGCTTCTACCCTGAGCACGATTTGCTGCTTGATATCACGCCTGTTGATTATGTAGCAGCATCCTTGGTGCATATCTCCAAGCAGGCGGAATCAAACGGAAAATTCTTCAACTTGTTCAACCCGGTGCAAGTCTCTATCCGGCAATTCTTTGATTGGGTACAGGACTTTGGTTATATCCTCAATCCTGTGCCGTTCGATGAGGGGAAAGAAAAGATCCTTGCATTAGATGATACTCATCCACTTTATCCACTTATCCCGCTGATAAGGGATATGACAGAAAGACCTTATCGGGCGCTGGATCCGGCATACATTGACGAAATCCACCCTGAGCTGGAGTTGAAAAATACATTGTCAGCACTGACCGGAAGTGACATTCGTTGTCCAACAGTTACGGCTGAATATGTCCATCAAGTATTGCGTTATTTAATTGGTACAGGTTTCTTGCCGGCTCTCCTGCCGGAAAGATTTGCACAGGAGGCAGTCGCATGAAACAGTTAACGGTAAATGACGTCAAGGGAAATGGAGACATGGATTGGGCAGTTGTCATTAATAGCAAAAAGCAGTATTCGATCTGGCCTTCTGAGGGAAAAATCCCGATGGGATGGATGGCAACGGGGAAAGTCGGTGCTAAGGACGAGTGCTTGAACCACATTGCTGCCATTTGGCCGGAGCCAACAAAATAGCTTATTAATGGATATCCACGGATCGGGGTAGTTAATTATCAATCATCCTCACTTATTATTATCACGGGCATGCATCCATAGGGTCATGCCCGCTTTTTTCTGCTCATTTTAATTTTTTCTTGCCACTTTCCATACCATTAAACAAAGCGTGATATTTATCACGATATGTACTTTTGCATGTTATTTCATGCGCGTTTCTCGCTCGTATTTGTTCTTTATCAAACAAAATTTCCGGTGGTTGTATATATTTTATCTATCTCAACAAGACACTGACTGGCCAGATACGTGGCTGGCATGTGCGTTTATCGTAAAAAATGCCATAAAAATGTGTCATAGAAAAAAGAGGAGCCGCTTTGATGAATGGTTCTCCTGTAACAGAAACTGATGTGATTATTATCGGTGGGGGCGTGACAGGTGCAGGCATTGCAAGGGACTGCGCCCGCAGGCGTTTACGTTGTATTTTACTGGAGCGCCATGATATCGCGACTGGTGCGACGGGCCGCAATCATGGCCTGCTGCACAGCGGGGCGCGTTATGCTGTCACGGACAGTGAATCGGCCAAAGAATGCATCAAAGAAAACAAAATTCTCAAGCGTATTGCCCGCCATTGCATTGAAAAAACCAACGGACTGTTTATCACCCTGCCTGACGATCCTGTGGAATATCAACAGACTTTTATCACGGCATGCGAAAATGCAGGGATTGATGTACAGGCAATGGAGCCGGAAGAAGCCCGACGTCTGGAGCCTGCTGTCAACCCCGGTTTAATCGGGGCAGTCATGGTGCCGGATGGCACGGTGGATCCATTTCGCCTGACAGCGGCCAATATGCTGGATGCCAAAGAGCATGGGGCGCAAGTATTGACTTACCATGAAGTTATGGGAGTCATTCGGCAGGGGGACAAAATTATCGGCGTTCATGTTTATGATCATCAAAGCAAGCGGCTGTACGATATTTATGCCCGGATAGTAGTGAACGCAGGCGGGATCTGGGGGCAAAGAATTGCAGAATATGCCGAGTTGAAAGTTCGGATGTTCCCGGCGAAAGGCGCTTTATTGATCCTCGGCCACCGGATCAACAACATGGTTCTCAACCGTTGCCGCAAGCCCGCTGATGCCGACATTCTCGTGCCCGGTGACACTATCTCCCTGATCGGGACAACCTCCACGCGCGTTGAATATGATCAGATAGACAACATGTATGTGACACCGGAAGAAGTGGATACCTTGATTAGAGAAGGATCTCAATTATCGCCCCAACTTGCGAAAACGCGCATTTTACGTGCCTATGCCGGCGTACGGCCTTTGGTTGCCAGTGATGATGATCCTTCCGGTCGCAGTGTCAGCCGAGGGATCGTACTGCTCGATCATGCAGAACGGGACGGGCTGGAAGGTTTTATGACAATTACCGGCGGTAAGCTGATGACTTATCGCCTAATGGCTGAGTGGGCGACAGATAAAGTCTGCGAAAAACTGGGGGTGGAGGAAGTTTGCACGACTGCGCAGGAACCGCTGCCTGGTTCGTGGGATACTGCCGAGCAAACGCTGCGCACAGCGATTTCTCTACCGGCACCAATCCGGGGATCTGCGGTATATCGGCACGGGGATCGGGCAACCAAGCTGCTGAGTACGGAACGGTTGGAAAAAAGTCTGGTGTGTGAATGTGAAGCGGTCACGGCCGGCGAAGTGAAGTATGCGGCAGAATCTCTGGCCGTCAATAACCTGCTGGATCTGCGCCGCCGAACGCGTGTAGGCATGGGAACTTGTCAGGGAGAGCTTTGTGCTTGTCGTGCCGCGGGGTTGTTAAATCGGCTTGGAATAACCAGCGAGTTGGATTCCGAACAGCAATTGGCCCATTTTCTGAATGAACGCTGGAAAGGCATCCGCCCGATCGCTTGGGGAGATGCATTGCGGGAAAGTGAATTCACCAGTTGGATTTATCAGGGATTGTTTGGCTTGGATGGCGACATTGGCAATGAGGCGCCAGCTAACCCACCAACAGTGGAGGCTCATGATGAAATTTGATGTTGTCATTATTGGCAGTGGATTGGCGGGGCTAACTTGTGGTATCAGGCTGGCGGAAGCGGGTAAATCTTGTGCCATCATCAGCGCGGGTCAGAGTGCGCTTCACTTTTCGTCCGGCTCTATGGATTTACTTTCCCACCTGCCTGATGGGCGTGAAGTCTTGCATCCTTTGACCGCTTTAGCTGAATTGGCTAAGCAGGCTCCGGCACACCCCTACAGCCGGATCGGCGGAAAAAATATCGCTTCATTAGTGTATCAGGCAGAAAACCTGCTGAAGAAAAGTGGCTTAAAGATAAAAGGCTCGGCATCACAAAACCATTGCCGCATTACGCCGATTGGTCGCCAACGCATGACTTGGCTCAGTCCGGCCTGTGTACCTACCTGTGAATTAGAACGCCCATTATCGTGGGAAAATGTAGCTGTGATTGGCATTGAGGGGTTTCTGGATTTTCAGCCCAAGATAGTGGCCAGTGCATTGCGGAGGCAGGGAATGAAAGCACAGGCACAAGAAATTCATTTGCCATGTCTGGATAGGTTGCGGGATAACCCCAGTGAATTCCGTGCCGTCAATATCGCCCGCATATTGGACTTACCTGAACATCTGTCCCTGTTGGCTGAGGAAATTAGCCTCCGTTCGAAAGGCCATGATGCGATTTTCTTACCCGCTTGCATCGGTCTGGAGTCTGGGGACGTCATTGAAAATTTACAAATGCAGGTAGGAAAACCCATCTATTTACTGCCGACATTGCCATCCCTGCTTGGCATTCGGATCAATCAAGCCATGTGTGACACATTCCGGCAGCTTGGCGGCATTATGATGGCGGGAGATAGGGTCAATGGCGTAGAAATGGAAAATAACCGCATTGCCCATATTTATACGCGCAATCATGGTGATATGCCTCTGCGGGCTGCAAATGTGGTGCTGGCAACCGGCAGTTTTTTCAATAATGGCCTGAAAACTGAATTTAACCGTGTTTATGAACCCTTACTGGATCTGGATTTGTTGGAAAATCCTGAACATGGGCAGTGGTCGCGGCAAAACTTTTTTTCGCCACAACCTTACCTGAAATTTGGTGTACAGACGGATGCGAGCTTGCGTCCGCAAAAAGCAGGCAGCGTGATTGAAAATCTTTATGCTGCGGGAGCGGTATTGGGGGGATATGATCCACTGGCTGAAGGCTGCGGTGCTGGGGTTTCCGTATTGAGTGCATTGTTTGTTGCGGAACAAATTATTGCTGAACAGGTTATGTCGAAATCGCTTTTATCAGCCCAAACTTTATCAACACAAACCGTACCAGAGCCAATCGCACCAGAAAGAATTGCCCCAGAAAAAACCGAGAGCAGGGGGATTAGGCAATGAACATTCTCGATAACAGTTTTGAAAACTGCATTAAATGTACTGTGTGTACAACCTATTGCCCGGTTGCCAAAGTGAACCCGCTATATCCGGGGCCAAAACAGGCCGGCCCGGATGGGGAGCGCCTGCGTCTCAAAGATCCCGCGTTATATGATGAAGCCTTGAAATACTGTACCAATTGCAAGCGCTGTGAAGTTGCCTGCCCGTCCGATGTCAAAATTGGCGATATCATCCAACGGGCAAAAATCAATTACCATTCCCGCCGCCCCAAATTGCGAGATGCACTTCTGAGCCACACTGATCTCATGGGAAGTTTATCTACGCCATTTGCTCCCGTCGTTAATGCCGTGACTGGCCTGAAACCGATGCGCCACTTGTTGGATAAGGCGCTGAAAATTGACCATCGGCGTGAACTGCCCAAATATTCTTTTGGAACATTCCGCCGCTGGTATCGTAAACAGGCAGAAATTCAATCGCAATTTAAGGATCAGGTTGCTTATTTCCACGGTTGTTTCGTCAATTATAATCACCCGCAACTGGGAAAAGATTTACTGAAAGTTTTTAATGCGATGGGGATTGGTGTTCAGCTGCTGAATCGGGAAAAATGCTGTGGTGTTCCATTGATTGCCAATGGCTTCATTGAGCAGGCGAAGCGTCAGGCACGGGTTAATCTGGCTTCTTTGACAGAAAGTGTGATTGAACGGCAAATCCCTGTGGTGGCAACGTCATCCAGTTGTACTTTTACTTTGCGTGACGAATACCCGCATATTCTGGGCATCGATACGCGTCCTGTGCGTGATCAAATCGAGCTGGCAACCCGTTATATTTATCGCTTGCTGGATAAAGGGCGTGATTTACCATTGCAACATACTCCGCTGAAAGTGGCTTACCACACCCCGTGCCACATGGAAAAAATAGGGTGGGCGGCTTACTCCATTGAGCTAATCAGGCGTATTCCGGGTGTTGAGCTGCTTATTCTTGATTCTCAGTGCTGTGGGATCGCGGGTACTTATGGGTTTAAAAAGGAAAATTATGACGTTTCCCAAGGGATTGGGGCGAATTTATTCCATCAGATTGAAACCAGCGGCGTTGACTTAGTAATCACAGACTGCGAAACCTGCAAGTGGCAGATTGAGATGTCAACCAGCAGGCAATGTGAACATCCGATAAGTCTGCTGGCACGGGCGGTGGCTACAACCCAGTAACCGAGCCTTGTTCCTGTTTTGAGAAAAAGTATCAGGGGGGAATGTCCACCCTGATACTGGAGGGGCTCTCTTAATCAACGCGATTAATACAACCAATCCTGCCCCATTCGGTCTGCGGTTAAAATCGCAGCATATACCTGATCTGGCGTCACTGGGAAAGGCATATTGTGAATGGTTTCTCCTTCGGCACAGCTTGCGATGGCAACTTGCATGATTTTTTGCTGCAGGTTTTCACTGTCACGCAACCCGAGTTGTTCCAGTGTCACAGGCAGACCAACTTGTATACAGAAATCGAGAACAGTTTCCAACTCCTCACTTGGGCTATTCTCCAGAACCAATTGCGTCAGTGTGCCGAAAGCCACTTTTTCACCGTGATAGAGATGGTGGCACTCTTCCAATACCGTGAAACCATTGTGAATGGCGTGGGCCGCAGCCAAACCCGCACTTTCAAAACCAATGCCACTGAGATAAGTGTTTGCTTCAATAATATTCTCAACCGCAGGTGTACTGACCCCTGCCTCAACGGCCAATTTTGCCTTGTATCCTTCCGCCAGCAAGGTTTCATAGCACAATTTTGCCATTGCCAGACCGGTTTTGGATGTCATTCCTCCCGCCATGGTGGGCTTATGGGCCGCACTGCTGGCCCGTGCTTCAAAATAGGTGGCGAGGGCATCCCCCATGCCCGCAACAAGTGAACGAATGGGTGCTTTGGCGATAATCGTGCTATCCATCAGCACAATATTTGGGTTCTGCGGATAGAATAAATAACTGTCAAATTCACCCAGTTCTGTATACAGGACGGAAAGGGCGCTGGTGGGAGCATCAGTTGAAGCAATGGTTGGTGAAACAATGACAGGGATTTTGCATCCGTACGCTACTGCCTTGGCAGTATCAAGGGTTTTACCCCCGCCAATGCCAATGATGGCCTGACATTGATTTTGTACCAGAATGGCAGACAGGCGCTGGATTTCACTTCGGCTGCATTCACCATTAAAAATTTCGAAATGGCTGGTAACTTCATGTTCCTCCAGATTTTTACTGACGGTATCACCAATAAGATTCATGACAAAATTATCAGCGATCACGAAGACATGGTCAGCAAGCATTTTAGTGTATTGACCAATGTGGGATAACGCGCCTGGCCCTTGGATATATTTGGATGGAGACTGGATCACTTTCAGCATAAGAAATATTCCTTCTTCAGCGGAAACTAAGCGTGGAGTATCACAATACTGGACTGGCAGGTTGTTGCCTATATGTGCCCGTCGTTCAACACAATATGTTGTTCGACATGAATATGGTGTTCAACACTATACGACAAAATATACGCATAGGTTATGAGTAAAAGCAGAATATGCGTAATTAGAGATGAAAAATAAGTGCCCTGATTGATACAGAGCACTATCTTTAATGGGCAGGATTAGTGGGCTTTGGTCAGGGCCTTGTTGGCTGATTGAGCGAAAAAGTACTTAATGATCAAATTCAGCAAAATGCCATAAGCCGGCAGGAAGAAAAGCATACAGATAAATAACTTGAACGCATAATCAACCAAGGCAATCTCTACCCAATGTGTTGCCATGAACGCATCGGCACTGCGGTAAAACGCAATAAAGAAAAAGGCCAGCGTATCAATCAGGTTGCCAAAGAACATGGCAGCAGCAGGAGCAACCCACCAGCTACGTTTTTGACGCAGGCGATTAAAAACACCGACATCCAATATCTGTCCGAGTACATAAGCCATAAAGCTGGCTGTTGCGATACGGGCAACAAACAGATTAAAGGTTCCCAACGCTTCTAGCCCTTGCCATTGCCCCTGAAAAAATAGAGCGGAAGCCAGATATGAAATCAGCAAAGCTGGAAGCATCACTGAAATAATGATCCGGCGGGCCAATGATGCACCGTAAATACGTACAGTCAGATCAGTCGCCAAAAAAATAAAAGGAAAGGTAAAAGCTCCCCACGTGGTATGCAAACCAAAAATGGAGATGGGTAATTGCACCAAATAGTTACTGGAAGTAATGATTAGAACGTGAAAAAGTGAAAGCCAGATCAATGCCGTGGCGCGTTGTTGCTCGGTCAATTGGAACATATTGTACCTTTTTGGTGAATGGGGTGAGGGAACCCAAAAAAATAAATGTGCCTGAAATATCAGGCGAAATGGATCATACGCGTGTTGCGCAACAAAAGTAAAGTCGGCAGTTGACGATATTTTGTAATATAATCCACCGCCATAAATTGTTTGAACCCGCAGAGATAGTTATGTCCGATGTTTTTGCCAATCCTGATAAAACACTTGATACGTTAGGATTACGTTGCCCAGAGCCAGTGATGATGGTGCGTAAGACCGTTCGCCATATGGCCGCCGGGCAAACGTTGTTGATCATTGCCGATGATCCGGCGACAACCCGTGATATCCCGGGATTTTGTCGTTTCATGGATCATGCATTGGTTGCGCAGGAGACGGAGCAAACACCTTATCGCTATCTGCTTAGAAAAAGCGACAATGTTGCGTAAAAGAAAAATTTTTGTGTGATTTTCTGGCAGAAAAAAAGATGCATGCTAAGCTTTGAATATGGCATTTGGTCACCATGTTATTTCCGCTGAATGTCATACTTCCTTTTTCCTTAATAGCAATTTTTAGTGATTGTAATTTTGAAAAGGTGCAGGATATGCACCTTTTCAATTTATTATTTTTTGCTATTTATCTTTCAATTTCATTCTCAGTATTCGGACTGCATTTGCTGTCACCAGGGCAGTTGCCCCTGAATCAGCCAGAACCGCCATCCACAGCCCTGTAATCCCCAATAAGCTGGTAACCAAGAAGACCGCCTTTAATCCAAGGGCAATGGTGATATTTTGACGAATGTTGTAGTGGGTCGCCCGGGACAGCGCGATAATTTCAGATAACCCCGTCAGCCGATTGTGTGTCAGTGCGGCGTCGGCTGTCTCCAGTGCAACATCAGTGCCGCTGCCCATGGCTACGCCGATACTGGAGGCTTTCATGGCAGGTGCATCGTTAATCCCATCGCCGACCATCATCGTACGATGTTGTTTATTTAATTCAGTGACTGCCTTGACCTTATCTTCAGGCAATAGACCGGCCCGATAATCAATACCCAGTTGCCCTGCAATGGCTGCGGCTGCACGGGGATTGTCACCGGTTAGCATGACTGCATCAACACCTTGGTTTTTCAAGGCTCGGATGGCATCAATGGCATCTTGGCGCAACGTATCCTGCATGGCGATTAAGCCCATGAATTGCTCATCCTGCATGACAGCAACTACGGTTTTGCCGCCGTTTTCCAATTCGATAACCTTCTGTTTCCACGCCTCAGACAAGGTATTTTCAGGAAGCCGTTCAGGTGCGGAGACTAAAATCCTCTGTCCTGACAACTGCCCTTCAACTCCGGTTCCAGCCAGTGCCTTGCGCTGTTCAGCCTCAATAATCTCCACACCTCTATTTTCTGCCGCGCTAAGGATGGCTTTAGCCAATGGATGATGGGAACCGCTTTCTACCGCACCGGCCAAGGCCAGTAATGCTTCTGTACTAATATTGGATATCGGCTCGATGTTAGTAACCTGAGGTTTCCCTTCGGTCAGTGTGCCGGTTTTATCCAGTGCAATTGTGGTTACGGCACCGAGTTGCTCCAATGCTGCACCTCCCTTGATAAGGGAGCCACGGCGTGTTGCGGCTGCCAGAGCGGAAGTAATTGCGGCAGGTGTTGATATGACCAATGCACAAGGGCAACCAATTAGGAGTAAAGTCAGCCCCCGGTAGAGCCAGGTATCCCAAGGTTCGGCAAAAAACAGAGGAGGAATTAATACCATCAGCGCCGAGAACAAGATGATTATTGGCGTATAAACACGGCTGAAACGGTCAATGAATCGTTCAATCGGAGCCCGGCGCTCTTCTGCTTCTTCAATCAATTGAAGAATGCGGTCAATGGCATTGTGCCCGGGTTCAGAAACCACTTTCATCTGCACAGCACTGTCGACAGAAAGGCAGCCAGCGGCGATTTTTTCTCCCTGCTTCCGTTCAACGGGAATAGATTCACCGGTTAGGGCACTTTCATCAAAACTGGCAAAGGGGCTGAGCAATTCAGCATCGGTTGGCAAACGGGCGCCCGGGGCAACCTCAATAACATCGCCGGGTTTCAATTCAGCCGCAGATACGGTGACCTTCTTTCCCTCTTTCACCAACAAAGCCTTATCCGGCACCAGAGCCATCAATGCACTGACACCCCGGCGAGCCCGCCCGGCGGCATAAGATTCCAGCACTTCCCCTAATTTGAAGAGCAAAATAACCATTGCCGCTTCTGTGGTGGCATCGATAAACAAAGCACCGATGGCCGCAACACTCATCAATGTTTCAATGGCGAAGGGCGTGCCTGAACGGATGAGTTTAAGGGCTTTGGCCGCAACCGGATATAACCCAATTAATGTGGTAATGATAAAGGCAATTTGCCCGGCAGGAGCATTGATTGCGGATATTCCCCAACTGATAAGCATCAAGACTGCAAGGATCAGGATCGGGGAAAACGTTTTCCAATGGTTGGCGGTTGGAGGCAGCTTGGAAGCGGAATCCGTTGCCCTGATTTCAAACCCTGCCTGCTTCACCGCTTGTTCCACAGAAGCTCGGATATCGCTATCAGAATCAACCACGAGCTTTTCTGTTGTAAACAGTACCTTGACTTGTTTCGCTTCAGGTAATTTTTTGACGGCATTTTCAATCTTTCCCGCGCAACTTGGGCAGTCCATGCCTTCAATAACCCAATTAAAACGCTGGTTGGCGGTTAATTTGAGGGGCGAGGTATCCTGTATGGCGTGTGTATGATCATGTGAACAATGGTCGTGTGAATGCTCATGCGGATGTTCTTTATCGTGATTATGAGCATGAGAGTGTCCATGTTGCACATCATGGGAGCTATGTGAGTGCCCACTTTCTTTTTTTGCGTTCTCGCCGCAATTGTGATGATCTTGCGGCAGGGACATGGTGGAATCTTGCTGTGATTGCTTATGTTTTTTGTCTGCGAACAACATAGGCGACCCCTCAAATTGAGTTAATTTTAATCGGCTTATACTAACTCTACACTCTGGAGCTAACTCCAGAGTCAAATTTTATAAGAGGAATTATTTTGATAATTTGTGCTATTTGAGGGGAATTCTCATCATCAACGTCCTTCCTCTTTGATATTGAAAGGTTTGTGCTATCGGCTCCTTAATCTCTGCCTGTAAGTGAAAAATGACTTACAGAAACAGCGAACGGATAATCAGGAAATGCCCGATAAAGCTACAGGTGGCGATAACTGCTTTGGATAACCGGAAAGGGAAACGGTATTGCCCAATTATGCTGATGCTATGCCCGATAAGCAGCAAAATGGCACCTGCGATGATAGAAAACCGGCTTTCATTGCCAAGTGAAAAATAGAGTTCTCCGGCAGCCCAGACCATCACTAAGGCCATAATGTAACTATCAAGTACTCGCCAGCGCATTTTATCAAGACGAGTCCAGACAATAAGCATGACCACAATGCCAACGGCCAGCAAAATCAGTGGGAGCGGGAAGAAAAGAGCGAAGCTCATATGCAGGGCAAAACTGATGGTATACAGCAAGTAACTCAGGAATAACGCGATAAATGAAAAAAGTAAATACTTACTTGGCAGCATGCGGAGTGAATCAGAAATCAAGGCAGTGATAAGTCCGGCGATAATTAAGTAACCCGATGCCTCAAGATTGGGAGCCTGACATGTCCACAATAACAAAAGCAGCATTGTGACCGGACGGAAAACCCATTGTTGCCAACTGATACCACGATAGGCAGCATCGATATATAACCATCCAGAGAAAAACACAGCAAGAAATGGCCAACTCATATTTTTCCTTTCCTTAATGTTCAATGCCTGTTTGTTCAGGCATTACTATTTATACCTGTCGTTTTTCAAGTTGCTGCTTTGTTGGCTGCGTTCACTCACCCCAATCACCGTTTTTATAAACATACGGTTAGCTATGCTCTTGGGGATGTGTATCCTTGCCGCTGCGCCGCAACTCGAAATCCATAGGGTATATGATGGGGAAGCGGAGTGTGTCCTGATTTACATCCGTAAACCTGAAATCCTCAATATCTGATTGACGACTGGCTAGGTATTATTAACGAACGGGTAACGTTTTATTATCAAAAACAAAGAACGTCAATGAGTAATTAGCCGGATCACTCATTGACGGCATTTGCTGTTCCCCTTGACGGGAAAAACAGGCAGAAGGGGAATTACTTTTTCTCTTTTTGCTGCTTTTTCTGCCAGGCCAATAATTCAAAGACACCGAAAAAGAAAATCTTAGTCTGAAGGAACGTCGATAGTTTCTGATCTTTAGGCTGGGAATTTTTCAGCAATAGTAACTGAAAAGCATGCATGACTACCGTGAATACCATTGCAATATCCATGAAATATTTCAACGGCTTGGGAAATGGATGGAAAAAATTGAAAATCATGACCGCCCAAACAAGGGTCATGATAATTCTTCCTAATTGAACAAACATCATTAGCTCCAAAATTGTGTTTAATCGGAACAGACAGCCGATTTCTGGTGGCGAATATACAATCGGTAAGCAACTTGCCCGGCAACTTTTTCTCTGTGCAATTGCCAATTGGCTGGAATATCTGTCGCGGCAGATTCGGCTTCTGCTTCAACATAAATCCAGCTTTCTTCTGCCAGCCAACCATTGTCTTCCAATAAACGGATTGTTTCAGCAAGCATGCCCTTGCGGAATGGCGGATCGAGAAAAACCACATCAAACGGCGTAGTTGTGCCTGCGAGGCATTCCGTTTTGGCGAGGTATCGTAATGCATTATCCTGCACCACGTTAGCATTTTCGGCTTTCAACAAAGCTAAATTGGCAGAGAGCTGTTTCGCTACATTGCTCTCGTATTCAATCAAGGTTGCGTGGCTTGCATAACGTGACAAGGCTTCGAAACCGAGTGCGCCGCTACCTGAAAAACAATCAAGGCAGCGAGCTTCCTGAATGATTGGCATAAGCCAATTAAAGAGTGTCTCACGGACTCTATCCGTCGTTGGGCGCAGCCCCTTACTATCAGGAACCGGCAATTTTCTCCCGCGCCATTTGCCGCCAATAATGCGGATTTGTCCCAA
This sequence comes from Xenorhabdus santafensis, assembly GCF_033949405.1. Lineage (NCBI taxonomy): Bacteria > Pseudomonadati > Pseudomonadota > Gammaproteobacteria > Enterobacterales > Morganellaceae > Xenorhabdus > Xenorhabdus santafensis. The sequence goes on from NZ_VCDN01000131.1 coordinate 36,231, forward strand.
CGACGCTCGTTGTGGTTTTTTAGTCATAATTTAAATAAGTTAATTATTTATCATCCGACGCCATAAAGTCATATCTGGCGGGAACAAAAATAAGTGAAAGCAAAGAAACCCATTGATTAATTTACCACGAAATCAGTGATAGATATGTGTTGTGGTGTGATGAAAATGTTAGACTGGATTTTATCACTGTTAGAATTCATCTCATTGAGATATTCACTTATACCCTATGGGATTCATACCCGGGCGGGCAATAAAAGTATATAACGCCATAATTAACCGCGAGGAGTGTAGTGGCCGATGGCAAAAGAGAAAAAAAAAGGTTTCTTCTCTTGGTTTGGACTTGGTCGTCAAGATAAGAAACAGCAAGAAGAGCAAGCTGAAAAAGAAAGATTAGCCGCAGAAGAGGCTGCCCGCCAAGCAGCGGAAGAAGCGGAGCAGCAACGTTTAGCCGAAGAAGCAACCCGCCGCGCTGAGGAAGAGGCAGAACAGCAACGTGTAGCGGAAGAAGCAACCCGCCGCGCTGAGGAAGAGGCAGAACAGCAACGTGTAGCGGAAGAAGCTGCCCGCCGTGCTGAGGAAGAAACAAAACAGCAACGCTTAGCCGAAG
>NZ_VCDN01000132.1:0-658 GCF_033949405.1 Xenorhabdus santafensis
TTCAGCCGCAGGCGGGATTGCCGCTGGTTTTCTTTTTGCAGCCGGGGTAGCGGCTTCCTGTATCGGGGTCGGTGTGTTGTTGATTGGTGCTGCCATTGCTGTGGGAATGGCGGCAGGCGCTTTAGGGGATAAGGCGCGTGATGCCGGTGTTTCAATGGGGGCATCGTCGCAAAGCCCGACCGGAACGATTGAAACGGGTTCGCCCAATGTCTTTATCAATAACAAGGCGGCGGCCATTGCAACACGAAGTCAGGTGGCATGCAGTAAGGAAAATGGTATCCGCCAGATGGCGCAAGGTTCGGATTCCGTACTGATTAACGGACTTCCTGCATCGCGGGTGGGCGATAAAACCACCTGTGATGCCGCCGTGATGACAGGTTCTCCGAATGTCATTATCGGTGGGGGGACAAAAACAACAGAAAAAATCACGCCGGAAATTCCTAAGTGGGCGTATACCGCCTCTGATTTAACCATGTTTGCGGCGGGGCTGCTCAGTTTTGGCGGGGCGGCCGCCAAAGGCCCCGGTGCTTTGCAAAAGCTGTTCAGTAAATTGCCGGGGGCGGATAAAATCCGCAAATTTGCGTGCCGGTTTGGGTGGCTTGGCGTGGCCTTGCCGGTGGTGGGCATTTTGGCGAATCCGGTTGAAGTGATTGCCGGC
>NZ_VCDN01000133.1:0-405 GCF_033949405.1 Xenorhabdus santafensis
GACTGAACTATGGAGGAATTGGGTTGTTCCTGAGAACGGAGCGAATAATACAGGGAATACTTTGGTATTGTAAAGAGGAAAAAAGAAAAATAAGTTCAAGTGATTAAGTTGCGTGCAATGTGGCGATTTTTTTGTTGTTTTTTGATGAAAATCTGACTGAGATTGCAAATTTTCTTGATGATGAAAGTGGACGCAGCCATCTTTAGCGGGAGACCAGGCAGTGAAATGTGAAGGTTTTTGCATGAACTTAAGAACGCAATGAATCAAAAAAATTAGAGCATAAAAAAACGGCCTTCCGTTTGGAAGGCCGTTCTAAATCACTTTGGCTAAATATGTTAGCTTGATTTAAACATCACACTTTAAATAGCTCGGCGAGATGCTTTGAATTTGGCTCCTCCAGCTGGA
>NZ_VCDN01000134.1:0-6387 GCF_033949405.1 Xenorhabdus santafensis
GTATGACCGTGCGGATAACCTGCTGGAGCGTCCGCAATCCATGCTGGAAAAAGAGGCGGAAGAAAATAAACACCTGACACCGCAAGGCGACAGGTTGACGCAGTGGAACCAGTGGCGTTATGAACATGATGCACACGGTAATGTTATCAGCCGTGGGACGAGCAGCAATAATCGGCAGACTTACCGCTACGATGGGGATAATCGCCTGATTCTCGCTGAAGGTAACGGCATGAAAGCCATCTATCATTACGATGCCCTTGGGCGACGTATTCGTAAGGTGGTGACGACATGGCCGGCAGGGGCTCCCCAACAGGAACAGACGGATTTTGTTTGGCATGAGTTGAAATTGTTGCAGGAGCGCCATGCTAATACGGGTAAAACCCAGACCTATTGTTACGAATCCCATGAAAGCTATACGCCGCTGGCCTGTATTGTTGCTAAGGGGGCTGTACATGATTATTTCTGGTATCACACCGATATCAACAGTGCACCTCTGGAAGTCACGGATGAAGACGGGAAGATTGCTTGGTCGGGTAAATATGATGCCTTTGGCGCTGTAAACAGCACCACAATGGCCTATTTTACCGACCCGGAACGTTCATCCCGCAATTTTGACCAGAACTTGCGTTATGCCGGGCAATATTTTGACAAAGAGACGGGGCTGCACTTTAATACATATCGATATTATGCCCCTGAGATTAGTAGGTTTATTTCGCCAGATCCAATTGGCCTAAATGGTGGGATCAATCTGTACCAATATGCACCGAATCCGTTACTGTGGATCGATCCACTTGGTCTTGCTAAGTTATTTGAATTGGGTACATATGGTGAATTAAATGGACCGACTCATGTTGGTGATAAATTGCAAGCTCATGAGTTATTGAGGCACGAATATTTGCGCCAACAAGGGCTTGCAGAAACGTCTCGATTATCAGGTAACCCATCAATTGCTCTGGATTTAGATCACCATACTCGTGGCCCACAAAAAGATACTCGTGGCATTGGTGGTGCACACTGGCATGAAACTCAAATCAGGGCAAATGAAGGACTTGGAAAAAATGATTTTGCTTCAACGTTGAAAAGAGAGCTTGATATCACTTCTGGTGGTTTAAGAAAAGCAGGCGTTCCTCCTAGTAGGGTCAAAAGAATGAGAAAACAGGCAGAGAACTTCTACAGAGGGTTATCAAATAAGGTTAAAAATGCTGGCACTTGTAAATAGGAGAAATGTTACATGTATAGTCTTACACGAATTATTGTAGAGGAAACCTTTAATAATAACTCTGGTTTTATTCTAGGGGGAAAAAAAGGATATGTATCACAATGGCCTGTAAATCCAGATGGTGAGAAATTACTTCACCTTTTTTCTATCGATTGCGAAAAGTTGTCACCCCGGATACCTCAAGGAGTATTACCAACATCTGGGTATTTGTCTGTGTTTTCAACTTATTCCAGTGATGACTACTTTCTTGATAACATTACTTATTTTGGCGATGATCAAGAGCTTGAACTCATTAAATCAGGATTTACGTTTGTTTCATACTCTTTGACTAGTGATACCTTGGAAGATAACGATACATTCATACCAGAAAAAAGTGTTAGTTTTTTAGATATGGAAATGGGTGATAATGATTACCCAATGATTTCACTTTTTTCAGAAAAAACACCTAATGGATTAGATGATATTGGTGATATTAAAAATGACTACCATTTTGTATGCCAGATATATTCGGCAGATTTTCCTGAGCCATTTCAAGATGCATTAGGTTTATCTGATGCAATTGGTTACTTGTTTATTCGAAATAAAGGCGAACATGGAATTGATGGCTTGTTTTTTGTGCAAACGGCGTGATTTTTTTGAAATAATAGCATTAAAAAATGAATGAAAGTACTTGATTCAGTGCTTATAAAAATAAAGTCGGAAGATTAAACAGGTCTTCCGACCACATTTTAAAGTTACCTTGCTCTATAATCACCATTGAATTTTTATATCTAAGTAGGCAAGAGATTGACGTTTGCGAACGAAACGGACTAATATCGGATACAAGCTAAAAGATTAATCCAGATGTATTCAACAGAAAAAAAGATAAGCTATTAAATATGCATATGTCACAGTATGTAAATAATTATGCTAAAACCTCTGTCCGTATTAGTCAATTTCAGCTATTCTACTTGGATTGGTATTAAATCATTTGAATATGAAACTTATAGGCTGCAAAAAAGGATTGAAAGTTGTTACCTAGTGAGATAAAAAAACTAACGTCAACTCATGAACTTCACGTTATTGATATTATCGAGATAGACAACATTATTGAATACCAACTTGATTCCTTTTTAGTATCAATTTGCGAAGGAGATTCAGATAGTGAGCTGACTGCTGTAAAGCGCAGATTAAAGCAGTTTCTTGATACCAAGAGCGAACAAATAAAAATGGGGGCAGTAGCAGAATTATTTGTCCATCTTTATCTAGGGGGAAAGGATTATAAACAAGAATTTCTTTTCTTTAATCTTGAAGAGGGCTCAATTAAAAAAGGCTTTGACGGCTATTTTTCAAAGTCAGATGAAACCTATATTCTAGAAAGTAAGTCTGGATATATAGACAGTATAAATGTAACTCACAAATCGAAACTTCAAGAAGCCTATAATGACTTAGAAAAATACGTATCAGGTAAGAGTGATAAAAGCAAAAATAATCCGTGGAGAAATGCATATAACCATGCTTGTCATATAGATGTTGGAGCTTCAAAAACTGTAAGAAAAAAACTTAAATCACTATCTGATTTGTTTGATAAGGATGATTTTAGGGATATATCAGAATTTAATATAATACCTTGCTCTACTATTTTTCTAAATGGTTCACCTAACATGGCTCTATCAACTAAAATTTTAAGAGAAAATAGTTTTATTGTAAGCTTTAAGGGTAAAACTGTAACCAGTCTATGCGTGACAAAACGCAGTTTACGTAACTTCCTTGATTATTTGGATAAGTAATATGAAAACAAACTTATCAATATTAAAAAAAGAAGAAAGATTTTATATTTTAATGAGAAAATTATCACTAGATAGTGATATAACTAGCGATGAAATTGAATATATATTATCCTGTTGTGTCATTTTCATTAAAGAATATGAGAGGGATAAAAGAAGAACACCTTACTTTGAGTTAGCATATTATATATCTCTAAAATGTGCTGTGAATTTAAATATATATGAGCCTATACTAGATATTAGCACTAATTTGGGATTGTATCCAATATCAAAATATATTTTGAAACATAATCTTGGTAATGTGCTAAATACGTTAAGTTTTTCGATAGATTATCAATTGGATAGATTTAGATATAATAACATTATAGAAACATTTGAACAGAAGAGGTCTAGAGAAAATATAACTTTCAGTGAGAAGCAAGAAAATTGCTATGTTGCACCTACTTCTTATGGTAAAAGCTCACTGATTATAGAGATAATAAAAAACAAAAAAATGAATAGAATAGGAATAATTGTTCCAACAAAGTCATTGCTTATTCAGACATATAAAAATATAAAAATACATTTTTCAGATAAAAACATTATATTTCATGATGAGATGTTCAATAATGAAACTGTTTTTATTGCTGTTTTCACACAAGAAAGAGCTTTGCGATTACTAAAAAATAAAGAACTTAGCTTTGATGTTTTAATTGTTGATGAAGCACATAAAATTTTTGAATCAGATAAAAGGAGTATACTGCTTACTAGATTAATTCGAAGGAATAGGAAAAGAAATAAAAACTCCATAAATTACTATCTTTCTCCATTAATTTCAGACTCAACTAATCTCATGGTTTCAGAGAGCCAAGAAATATTTGAAAGGAAAATAATAAATAATATAAAGGAACCAGATATTTTTGAGTATAAAAAAGATGGTAATGTAGTCAAATATGATCGGTTTATGGACTCATTTTATCATTTTTCCTATAGCTCAAATTATCTAGACTATATTAGTCATAATTTAAGAGGAAAGAATTTTTTCTTTTTGAGAAGACCAATGAAAGTAGAGCAACTAGCGAAAGATTTAGCTGAAACGCTACCTGATCTAAAGTCTGAAAGATTAAATGAACTGGCTGAGGTTATTTCTAATAACGTACACAAAGATTTTTATTGTGTTGATTATATAAAGAAAGGTTTGGTGTATTTGCATGGAAAACTTCCAGATTTAATAAAAGAATATCTTGAATTCAAATTCCATTCCTGCAAAGAAATCACCCACATTATTGCAAATACAGTGATCCTAGAAGGTGTTAATTTACCTATAGATAATTTATTTATAATGGATACATATGGCCTTGATAATAATTCGTTAAGTAATTTAATAGGTAGAGTGAATAGATTAAATGAAGTGTTTGATGATTCTAATAAATCACTTTCTAAACTGTTACCTCCAGTTCACTTTGTTAATACTACTGATTATAGTAGCAGTAACATGGGGAATAAGATAAAAAAATTAAAACATGGAATCACAAAAGATGATGTGAAAAATCCTCTTCTTAAAAATTTCAATATTGAAAAATATCGAAAAGAGCTAAAAGGTACTAATGATTTTGAAAAAATTACAATGTTAGAAAATAAACTAAATTACATTGATTCTCTTAGGGAACAGGAAAATTTTCTAGAGCTTGAGGATGGAAACCCAGCCAGTAAAATTGAACAGATATTTTTAGAGTCTGGCCTTACATATTTATACAGGGATTTTAATTTAGTGCTCCCTGATCTAAAATGTAAGATCGAGACTCTCAGTCTAGACACTACATGGATGGGGTCAGATATGATTGAGAAAATATATTTGTTTTTTATCCATAATCAGGAAAATAGCATTAAAAACACTGAGTTCTTACGACTGAAAAATATTAAAGCTAGAGATTTTTACAGAAAATTTATTGAGAGGCAGCACCAACTTAACCTTAAGCAACATATCTCTGAAATACTAGCATACTTTCATTCTATAAAGAATAAGGAAAGTGGTAAGGAATATTATATTGGTACTTCATATGGAGAGTTTTCAAAAGATACCAATGGAAAGTTAGGTCATAAAGTTTTCATTGATCTCTCAAGAAAAAATAATAAGGATTTAGCTAATATTGCTCTTATAAAAATGAAAATAGAAAGTGATTTTGTTTCTTATACACTAAATCAATATGTAAATATACTTTATGATTTAGATCTTGTGACTGAATCTGAATATAATTTACATATGTATGGTACAACAAAGAAAAAAAACTCTGATTTTGTTCGTATGGGCTTGAGTGGCTCTTTAATTAGTAAACTAGATAAAGATAATCAAATAAAAAATTTAACAATAAACCAGCAAGGAATAATTAAATATAGAAACGAGTTTTCTGATTATTTCAAGGTGCAGGATGATTTAATTAAATTCGAGATCAGGAAATATATAGATATTTAATTATCTATTTAAGTAATTCTTCCAAAGAAGGTGAGTTCTTTTTCATTTTCTATAATTTTGGTATAGAAAATAGCTGAACTGCCAATTCTCTTATTTTTCATTACATTATAACGAAACAAAAATTTGATCTTGCTCAACCAAACCGATACAGTATTTGATTATATCAATGATCCATCGCCTGTCAGGATCGCCTTCGGGTGGTGAAATAAAACTCCTGTAGCCTGAAAGGGAGAGCAAGTATTGCGGTACGTCTGCGCACCTTTGGAAGCAGATATTGTCAGACATAAACCCCTTGTCTAGCAATGAAGGTTTTTTAAACTAAAAAATACCCCAAAAGGTGTTTTTATACTGTTACCTAAGCGCATTGACACTGAATCATGCACTTCACGTCATACCATAAAATTATTCTCATACACCACATTCATACTTCTACGATCTCTGTTTGAAATATTCAGCAGATAACTTTTCTGCATCCAAATAATTAACGCATAACTGTCGTTTGACACTGCACCTTGCCACGTTTTTCTGTGCTTGCTGGCATTTAAACGTCCGCATGACTTTTGCTGACTATTTGCGAATTTAAGGCGTCACTTTTTGCCGGTTCACCGCTGAAAGTGACGCCGCAGCAAAAGGACAACCTGACAATGACTGGCTCACGTCTGCTTAACCACACAGTGCATCTGACACTGCTTTTATAGATTGGAAAGCAATCAAAAAGGAGAACCTGACGATATCGAGGCTGGCTTTTAGCCGGTGGGGATGACCTGTTAATGCAGGCGGCAGTACCGCGTACTCAACCGACACCCCGCAATACCTCAACCCGCGTTCACTCTGGCGCACAGATATCTGTCAGGGACAAAGCAGGCATTTCCTGCTTTGTCCGCCCTGTCGCGCGCCAGAGATCGCATGTTGAAAGGTTAAGTAAGGAGAAACGGATGAGCCGATTGATT
>NZ_VCDN01000135.1:0-2445 GCF_033949405.1 Xenorhabdus santafensis
TCTCCGGTATTGCGAACCCTGTCTGAATCGCCACCATCAATATTAATTAATGGAAGGGGTAGCAGGAATGAATAATATTAAAAAAGACTGGCATCAAGCTGATATTATTGCTGCATTACGCAAGCGTGGTACTACCTTAGCGGCTGTTTCCCGTGAAGCAGGATTAAGTTCATCAACATTAGCCAATACTCTCAGTAGGCCTTGGCCAAAAGGTGAATGGATAATTGCGAATTATCTCGGAATACACCCTTCAGAAATCTGGCCTAGCCGTTATTTTGATTCATATGATGGTCAGCCTATTGAGCGTAAGGCCCGCAAAGTATCTATTGAATAGTTTGGTTTCAATGAAATAAGCCATGAGGGTAAATAATATATAGCGATTAATTTTATACTCATGGCAATATATTTTCACTGAGTTATTTTTCAAAAATCAATCATCAAGGAGTGTATTTTGAAACGCTGTCAGAGATCACCCGCATTCTCAGAAATAAAACGAGGAATAAAAATTCACGCTAGAGACATGAATAGATGGTGGGGAAAATTACAACATTATTCTATTGCAGAATGGTCATTATTAGCTGGTATAGGATGCTGGGGAATTCCAAATAAATTCGCTCAAATAATTGCTTTCTTGCTTAGCTTGATGTTCTTTTTTGGTAAACTTGTTTCCATTAATTATAAATCTAATTTTTCTAAAACTGAAAAAACATAAAGAAAAAAATAATAGGTTCATATCTATCTGATTATGAAAGAAGTGTTCTATTTAAAAAATTAGATAATGTAAGGCGATTTAGAAGCATTTGGAATTCTTGGTATATGTTTAAGCGGAACTGGAAATTTATATCAGGATATACCTTTCTTGCAGTGTCATTTGGTTATCAAATTTTAGTTAATTATCAAAATCAATATATTTGTTTTGATTTGTATTATATAATTGGATTGTGGAATGAGTAGTTATTTTTATTTAAACCTTGAGTTTTTATCTAAAGAATTAGATGATATCTGTGTTAAAGAGCATTTACACGAAAATAATTATTACTTTAAAAGTAAAGAAATTAAAACTAGAATTGTACATTTGATTGTGGAGGCTAAAAATTCCGGAGAAATTGAATTTATTGATAAAGCATTGTTATTTCTTTTTGAAAATACAGGTTGCCACGAGGATCTTAAGATTTTAAATGAAATAAATAAACCATTGTTTGAGGCTAAAATCCTTAATGGTGAATCTTTAGATAAATATTTGGCTGAGTATTCACCGTTATCTCGGTGGCTGTAATTTGATCATAATGAAATTTGGTTGAGCTGCTATTTTAATAAAATGACAGATAGACCGCTTTGAAACCATTATTTCATTTTTGACAATATTGGTTCTATTGATGATATTTTTGCAATGAAAACTCTGCTATCCACAGTGCCAACCAGATAAAAATCAGGCAAATAGAGACAAAATAATGTGGGGGTATTATAGGGGGTATGGTAGATAATTGAACTAAATAAAGTCATTTAAAAACAAATAATTAATTGTTAATATTGAATCCTGTAGGCCCACAAAACCCCACTAAATACACATTGTTAGCCTTTTTCTATTCTCCCGTAGTCTACTAAGGTATGTTGAAATCCATAGATCTCTGGGGGCATTGTTAGGTTCAATCAAGTGAGATACCCCAAAAATCCAGATAAAGCGGTGGGGGACTGTAAAGCCTAAAGAAAAACCTTATAAATTTGCAGATAGTAGTGAATCCCAAAAAACTCCGCTTTCGTCTTTGATGGTTTTGGGAATTCGTTTCTTTTTGCCCACATCTGTAACAGAATGGTTCTTCTCTATCAATTCATACTTTTCTTGTAGATTAAAATATCTTGCCTCTATTACAAACTAGCGCCTGTCTGGTAATAATTTCCAAAAAATCCACTATACCTTTGTGCAAGAAATTGTTTCAAAAATAACCAATAGCACTTACCCAACGGAACTGGAGACCAAAAATTGTAAATATTGTTTTAGCGTATTGCTAAATAAAGGTATTAGCGTGGAGGACTGAACACGCCTTATTTTTAGCTGGTGGGTTATTATTTGCTCCTGTCACGCTCAGTGTGACAAATTGTGGTAGGGACATGGCTTAATGTGCCGTTCATTCGTGGCGATAGCCGCAGCGTCTTACACCTATGTTTGGTTTGTGCCCGTGCAATATTACCAGAGCAAATTTCCTCGATAAAAACTGATTGACCTGATGGTTGATTTTTTATAAAAACCGGGGAAGTAGTTAAAAACTGCGTTGAAACTCAATCGTTGCGTGCTAGGTGTTGAGCTGAAAGGAGAACGGTTTAAACAGGCTGCACAATAAATAAAAATATTCACAAATAAATAAAATTGATTTCAGTGAATTGTAAAAATGACCATACAAGGCCAATTGATACATTAAATAATTAGCTTGCATTCACATAATAAGT
>NZ_VCDN01000136.1:0-303 GCF_033949405.1 Xenorhabdus santafensis
AAAACATCGCGAACTGAATAAGGTAAATAAGATGAAACTCAACAGCCAGTACTTCACCCTTGGTGCTCTGGTGATTGTTTCTGGCTTGTTCTGGTTCTATTACAGTGAGTATCAGCAAAAGGCCAAAGATTACGATGACCTGAACACGAAATACCAAGCGCAGGTCATCGCAATAAATCAGCAGCAAGAACGCATCAAGCACCTTTCAGAAATAGACACCACCCGCTTACAGGAACTCACGAATGCCAAATCTAAAATCACTCAGCTTAGCGATGATTTGCGCACTCACGTTAAGCGCGTGTA
>NZ_VCDN01000137.1:0-3460 GCF_033949405.1 Xenorhabdus santafensis
GCAGTACATCTCGCCCGACCCAATAGGGCTGCTGGGGGGATATAACCCTTATGGCTACGTACATAATCCCGCAAGATGGATAGATCCGTTGGGGTTGGCGGGCAAAGACTGCCCGAATATTGGTGAGGACATCAAAGCCAATACACCAGGAGATAGTGTATATATACCTCGTGATTCTAATGGCAAACCAATACCATTAGATAAACAAGTAGTGAATAGCCAAGATATTCCTCTACCTCATCCTGCGGCAGAGGGACGAGCGCATACTGTATTAGGTGGAAAAGTTAGTGGTAAAACAGGGGAAGTTTATAGGCAATCAGCTACCTTTCCTGAAGCAACATGGCCTCCCGCAAAAGGAAAACCTGTTCCTTTAAGCGAAGTTCACTGGACAAGTCATGGTCGTCCTGATCATACAAACCCACACCAACATCCATTCCATTATGAAGGACAGTATGGATGGAAAAGAGCAGATAGGCTTCCTTTCGATCCAAATGGAAGCAAGTAAAAAGGAACAATTATGGATATATTATTTGAACTTTTTCTTCCAAAAGACATAAATCTTGAATTATTTGATTTAAAGGAAATTTTTGTTGAATGGAACGGTGAAAAATATTCACAAGATCCCAAGCAATATCAATGGAAGGATTATGTTATCTTTGAGGAATATAAAGATACAAATAGTTACAATAAGTTAATCGGAAATGAAGTTATATTAGGAAATTATAACTCTTATACCTTGAAAGGAAATTCAATAAACCTATTGCAAGAGTTAATTGATAAAGGAAAGTCATTAGAAAATAATGACTTATACTTGTTTTTTTATGACGTTCTTAGCAAGATGAATAACTGGATCGTACTAACATTAATAGATTATGACCAATTTGACAAAATATATAGAATAAATGGTGTTGATGATGCTTTTTCTCTTTTAGCGAAAAGTTGCCGTTCAGAAAATCCTGAAGGTATAGCATTGATAAAAAACACTCTTTAATATCAGTTTGTTTTTAAGACCATAATAAAGCTGGAAACATTCTCATGATCTTCCGGCTTTTTATCATCACCCTGCCTTGTAATCCCCAGTCTTCTCCCACGTCCGCAGCTTAATTTCACTAATTTGCGCCTACTGGCGCTGGTATTGCTGTTTGAGGCTGTTCGTCTTGTCACTGTCGGGGATGAGCACTAAGCAGCCATCCATGATCTTCACCGTGACCGAACCGTCAATCCCAAAGCCGGCAGCCTTAAACTATTGCCCTTTCAGATGTATCGCTGGCGGGGCGTTGGCCTTGTCATTTTGTGGCACGTATCCCATGGTGTAATAACGTTTTGTTTTGGCGGCTTTATTTACCGCGCGGTTATGCTTTTGGGCGGCGTATCCGTAAACTGAAAGTGTACGATGGCAAGCTCACGGCGGCAAACCTGCAACGGTGGCTGGCGGTAAACCGGATTTAGCGCCAAGAGCCGATGCCATCATGGAGCAGGCTTACCTGTGGAGCGGCGACCAACTTATCGAGGAAACGCCGATTTACACCGATGGTACACATGTGGAAGATCAGCGTGTCCGCTGGCTCTACGAACCGGGCGCCCTCGCGCCGTCAGCCAGGCAAGCTACACTATATTGACCATCAGGGTACACCGCGCGAGATGTTATCCGAGGAAGGGGTACTGGTTTGGGCACAACGACTAAAAACGTGGGGCAAAGCGGAACGTTTTCAGGTCATCGCTTCCAATAAACCGGATTATCATGTTAACTGTAACCTGCGGTTTTTAGGTCAATTTGAAGACGAAGAAAGCGGGTTATATTATAACCGTTTTCGTTACTATAATCCGGAGACGGCGCAGTACATCTCGGCAGACCCGATAGGGCTGGCAGGCGGTTTTTATCCTTATAGTTATATGCATAACCCAGCTAACTGGATCGATCCCCTTGGGTTAATGGTGTTATACCGAGGAATGCATCTTGATGAATATGATGTATTGATAAAAACAGGGAAATGGGCCGGAGGGAATGGTTCTATGGAAGGTAAATGGTTTGCAGAATCCTATAAAGATGCTGTTACTTGGGGACACAAGATGGGACATGGTGGTGATTTCCGAGTTGTTCAAATTCATGTACCAGACCGTGTAGCGAATGCTGCTTATTCAGTTAAGAATTTAGATAATATAGGTAATGCTCGATATATCGAGGTAACTGATCTTAATAAGGCACAAGTTAAACCTCAATGGACTAAGTTTATTGAGGCTGAATCATGTTAGTAGAGAGCATTTTATGGAAAGATTAACAGCTAACGTCAAAGTTAATTGGGTTGCTGAAGCTCAAGGCGGAAAGGCGGCTTTGCCACTTAATGTACTATATTATGTTATTACTGAACCAATGAAAGGCAAGGTTGGTGAACCAACATCTTGGAGTTTAGTATTAGACATAAAAAGTAACTCTTATGATGAGGGAAGCAACAGAATAGGATTAGGTAAGGCTTATTTTCTAGTTGAGGACGCCCCTGATTTCTTACTTACTCAAGGGTTTACTCTAAATGTCTATGAAGGGCCTAAATTTGTTGCCACAGTTGAAGTTCTTTGAGTGTAGTAATGAGTATTTCATTGATTAAAAATTTACTTTAATTCAAGCCGGAAGACCAATGTGATCTTCCGGCTTTGTGCTTTTTTAAGAGCCGCTTAATCCCTGCCCTTAGCCACTTTTATAGTCGCCAATCAACTCCCGCATCTTCAGCTTAATTTCACTGAGTTGCGCCTGCTGGCGCAGGTATTGCTGTTTGAGACATGTTTGTTTCGGAACTGTCGGGGATTAGCACCAGACAGCCGTCCATGATTTTCACCGTGACCGAGCCGCCAATCTCAAAATCAGTGATGACCTCAGCCGGGGTCCATCATTATCGCCCAGTGGGGAAAAGCACGTTGCTTCCCCGAATTTTTTGCAACAAGATGTTACACCGCCATAGACCTATCAACATCACCGGATGCAGAGCGGGTCTGTCGGGCACTGAGTAATGCGTTGGCTACGCGCCACATTGAAGGTCGACAGATTTTTCACTTCGACCAGGGAAGTCAATACAGTAGCAAGAAGTGCCACCACTTATTCTGGCGAAAACAAGATTATCCAAAGCATGAGCCGCAGAGGCTGCTGCTATAATAATTCACCGATGGAACGGGTTTTCCGAAGTTTGAAAAGTGAATGGCTTCAACCAGAAGGCTATCTGGATATTCATGAGGCGATAAGAGATAACACGCAATATTTGGGGGGATATTATAATTACATTCGTCCTCATAATTTCAATGGAGCATTGCTCCCGTTGAATACGAAAAACAATGGGAAAATGTCTCACTCTACGCCCTGTGTCATGGCGTAGAGAAATCCGGGCTAGTTGTTTTTTTTTTTTTTTTTTTTTTTTTTTTTTTTTTTTTTTTTTTTTTTTTTTTTTTTTTTTTTTTTTTTTCTCTTTTTCGT
>NZ_VCDN01000138.1:0-599 GCF_033949405.1 Xenorhabdus santafensis
TTTGGCATTATCCACCATGTTGCCGCTTTTTATCATGCTTGCCGCTTGGGATGCGGTGCTCGCCAGCCATCGCTCGGTGTTATTTCCTGTCACGGGCGTGTCAGCCGCAGCGTTCAGGCTGTCAGCCAGCAACCGCTCAGATGTGGAATGGGGCACGTCAATTTCGTCACCGGCTCCCAACTTCGCAAACGGTTTATGGAATGCCCGCTGCTGATTGAGTTTTTTTAGCTCCGTGACGGTCAAACCGTGACGCTTTGCCACGCTTTTAACGCTTTCACCCGCACTCAATCGATAAGGCCGGGTTTGCCCGGTATGTGTCTGAGTTTCCCGAACGTGGTGTTCACTGTTGGCGGTTGCCACCGCAGGGGTAATCGCCGCTGCAACGGGAAAGGCCACTTGCGCAAAGATATTCGCCCATGCCACCCATTTGAGATGGTGGAGCTTTTTTTCTGTCCACTGCCTGTCTTGTTTTTTTAGCATGTTTATCTACCTTCAGAATCGACACTATCTTCACCAAAATTAATAAAAAAATTCTGGTGCCTTCGACTCATCCCGGAGTGTGTTGCTATCCTCATCGCTAGTTGACAATTAGTACCAAA
>NZ_VCDN01000139.1:0-8112 GCF_033949405.1 Xenorhabdus santafensis
CATTTCCGGGCTGCGTTCAACGCAAATGGCGACCCGTTCATCGGGGCGCACGCCCAGTGCAATCAGGTGATGGGCCAGTTGGTTGGCTCGTTGATTCAGCTCCCCGTAATGTAAGGTGTGTTCATGGAAAACAACGGCGATGGCCTCGGGGTGCTGCGCTGCCTGCGCCTCAATGTGTTGGTGAATCAATGGGGGATGCAGAGACAGATCCGTTGAGAAATCGGTCTGTGTGGTATTGAAATCCACCAGCACTTGTTGACGTTCAGCCGGAGGTAATATCGGCAGGTTTCGGATTGGTTCCTCAAAAGTGGTGAGGGCATTCTCCATCATCACCATAAAACGGGATTGAAGAGCGATGATTTCATCACGGCTCAGGACGGTCGGTGAAAACTCAAACTCAAGACTGAAAGGCTTACGAGTGTCTTCACTATTACTGAATGCATACTGATGAATGGTGACAATGAGCGGGAACGGAGAACCTCGCTGAATTTTTGCATATTTGAGTGTGGCATTGGGTATCGCTGCATTTACTTCGATCTGTTCAAATGACAGCATCACATCAAAGAGCTGAGTATGGCCTGTTTTCCGTTGGGTTCGAATGTGCCGGTTGATCTCTGCGATGGGCAGGCGCTGGCGCTTATAGCAGCGGCGTAATTCTGCTGCAGCCTTATGCATGACATCAAGAAATGTGTCATCGGGTGCAACCGTGATACCGACAGGAATCACAGACGAAAACATGCCCACCATCCGTTTTTGCCGGCTGTTTTTGCGGTTGTGCACGGGAATGCCGATAACTATCTCTTCACTGCCAGTCCCTTGGGAAAAAGAAAGCGTACGTGAAAAATAGCACGCTAAAATGGCATACATGAAATGCAGGACAGATAATCCGTGCTCATTCACCAGGCTTTCGATGCGCTGAAAAAGGGCGCGGTCCAATGGCCAGCTCAGCGGTTCGGAATGCCCGTAGTCTATTGCTTGATTGGCATGTGATGCTTTGATTAAAGCAGGGGGCAGATTTTTATAGCGCTCCAGCCAGAATTGCTTATCTTGCGTATAGCGTTGTGAATTTTGGTAAGCGCGGTCTTCGTTGACGAAATCGAGATAAGACGGGGGAATTTCGGTTGGTTGTTCCCCCCGGATTAACAAACTATAAGTATTGGCGATGTCTTCGGGAACCAGCCCCAGCGTGATGCCATCTCCGATTAAATGGTGGCAACAGAACTGCCAATACCAGCGGTTTTCACTTACCCGCAGCAATTCGAAACGCCATAACTCACTGTTCAAATCAAACGGGCGCATGAAGGCAGCACGGATATGTTGTTCAGCTTGTTCTTCCGGATGGGTATACCCGGTGAAATCATGGATTGTCACAGATACCGGCACAGATTCCATAACTTCTTGCAGGGGCAGTTTCTGGGTATTGATGAGTTTCAAACGCAATGCATCATGACGCCCAATAACGATTTCAAAGGCACGAACTAACAATGCCTCATCCAACTCTCCCTCAAATTGAATAACAGAACCAATATTGTAACAAGGGTTGTTTGGCCGGAGGATTTGGTCAAGCCAGACAGCTTGCTGGGTAGAACTGAGAGAAAACTGATGGGAAGGAGATGCAGAATGATTCTCAAACAAATGTTGGCCTTCATTGTTGATAGGACCGTATGAATTAGGCATTGCTAAACTCCTGCTAGCGAGGCTATGAACCAGACTAATGAATTAAATGTGAGTTATGTGACATTGCTACATACTGATAAGTTGAATAACTAACTATTTCATAAGTAGATACTTTATTTTTTTAACCTTGCTTATAGAAGTGTTTTTATTCGTCTATTTTTGATAGGAGATAATAAAAATGCTGATACGAATGTTGTGTACTTTAAGAAGGGAGAGGGATGAGGAGTTAATTGGACGCATGGGAAGAGCAAAATGGAAAGTGTGGGAGCGAACTGGAAATCAGGGCAAACAGTAAGGGAGTAAAAAGGGGGGGAGACTGCTTTTCAGCAGTCATTTGATAAAAGAAAGTAATGCGCATGCATGGATATTGGCAGCTTCTGAGGTCAGGTGCACTAATCCCCGCTTTAGCAAGCGTAAATCAAATTTACTGCCATCCCAGATAAGTGGATCAACGAAATTCTCAGACAATAAGTCCGGTGAATAATAGGTTGTACCTTTTAATGGCGGCTTGCGTTCTGGCACCGGAACATCCCAGTCACCAATGCGCGTGATTTGCGGATTGGGTTTAAGACGATACTCACAATTCGGATCGAATGTCAGGGGTTTGGTGCAATCCTGCCAACTGACACAAGCACTGGAGCGTTCCTGAAACCAACGCCATGGTTCGTCACTTTCAATTGCAAAATTGGCATATTTAACAATTAATTCTGAGTGCGAATGTGGATAAGCAGCAGTTACAGCTTCAGGATGCACAAAAGTGCCATTGATCATATAACTGCCATCATCATTTACTGTGATTTTATATATCTTATTTTTGATTAAATTGTGTTGGGGATCATTCTCCCCAATATACTTGACGTGCATGTAGACACCTCGATCTTTGAAATATCTCATTCGACACAAATTAAGTCGTGAATGCGCCAAAATTAGTTAACTTGTACAGGTTTATCAGTATTTATCTAAAATGTTCATAACTTTCATAGATGTAAGAATCTTACCTAACGTTTTGGCAAAATTTGATAAACCAATGTTGTATTTTGTATATGAAATTGATTTTTTGAGGGTTCGCCGTGGTGGTGGTAGTTTCATTTAATTACGATGAAATTTAACATTTACCTGCTTTGTACCTGTTTTGCCTTTGATGAAGTGTCTGTGCTGCCGCATCCGCAGTACTGGCATTTAATCATCTGATTTTATGCAGTGTAGACACTTCATCCGTCATTTCATTTATTCTCGCCGTCTTCCAACATATATTTTTGTTGCTGTGCTTACGACGCTACCCCAAGGCTATTGAGCCATTGCGCTGGCATGGTAAATGATATGTTTTTCAATGAAGCTGGCAATAAAATAATAGCTATGGTCATACTCCGGATGAAAATTAATGCTAACCGGATAACCAATTTCATCACAAACCGTTTGCAAGAGCTCAGGACGCAACTGGTTATCCAGAAAATCATCATTTAGCCCCTGTTCAATCAGGATCGGGAGCTTCTCTTGCACATGTCGGATCAATTCAACTGTGTCATATTGCTTCCAGACAGCGATATCTTCGCCAAGGTATGCGGAAAATGCATTTTGACCCCACGGAACCTGACTGGGTGCCACAATGGGGGAAAAAGCGGATACACTGCGATAACGCCCCGGATTTTTCAATGCAATGACCATTGCACCGTGTCCTCCCATTGAGTGTCCGCTAATCGCCCGAACATCAGTCACAGCAAAATGTGCTTCAATCAGTGCCGGCAATTCGGAGACAACATAGTCGTACATGCGATAATGCGCAGCCCAAGGCTGCTGCACGGCATTGAGATAGAAACCCGCACCTTGCCCAAGAGAATAAACCGGGTCATCAGCAACGCCATCACCTCTCGGGCTGGTATCGGGGGCAACAATGACGATACCATGTTCAGCCGCATAACGTTGGGCACCGGCTTTTGTGATGAAATTCTGTTCAGTGCAGGTTAAGCCTGAAAGCCAATACAGAACAGGTAATTTTTGCTCTTTTATTTGCGGGGGCAGGAAAATTGCAAAACGCATCTGGCAACCCAAAACCGCTGATTCATGTTGATAAACATCCTGCCATCCGCCATAACAGGCGTGATGCTCAATTCTTTCCATTACCTTTCTCTTTTCTCTCAAATTAGTTTCAATGTATTGGCGGTTCGCCGATACCGCATTGACTGGTAACGCGGTATCGGGTTTCTGTCGCCAAGAAATAATAAAACCACGCGATCAGTAATGAATGACTGTCCGGATCGATTTGCCCTCATGCATCAAATCGAACGCTTCATTGATGTCTTCCAGAGGCATGGTATGGGTAACAAAAGGAGCAAGCTCAATTTCACCTTTCATGGCTTCTTCCACCATTCCCGGCAATTGGCTGCGGCCTTTTACGCCTCCGAAGGCGGTGCCTTTCCATGTACGTCCTGTGACAAGCTGGAATGGCCGGGTAGAAATCTCCTGACCCGCACCTGCCACGCCGATGATTACTGATTGACCCCAGCCACGATGTGCACTCTCAAGTGCCGCCCGCATGACATTAACGTTGCCAATACACTCGAAAGTGTGATCAACGCCCCATTTTGTCATATCCAAAATAACTTGTTGGATGGGTTTTTCATGATCGTTGGGATTGATGCAATCAGTTGCACCAAACTGCTTGGCCAATTCAAATTTTGCCGGATTGGTATCGATGGCAATAATGCGTCCAGCTTTTGCTTGTCTTGCCCCCTGAATAACAGCAAGGCCAATGCCCCCCAGCCCGAAGACTGCCACAGAATCCCCCGGCTGCACTTTGGCTGTATTATGGACAGCACCAATACCGGTTGTGACACCGCAGCCCAACAGACAAACATGTTCATGATTTGCAGTGGGGTTGATTTTAGCCAGTGAGACTTCCGCAACTACCGTATATTCACTGAATGTGGAACATCCCATGTAATGATAGAGAGGCTGACCATTGTAGGAAAAACGTGTTGTACCATCCGGCATAAGGCCTTTGCCCTGTGTGTCGCGCACGGCAATGCAAAGATTTGTCTTGCCGGATTGGCAGAACTCACATTTGCCGCATTCAGCGGTATACAATGGAATAACATGATCGCCGGGTTTAACACTGGTTACTCCGTCACCTACCTCAATAACCACTCCAGCCCCTTCGTGGCCCAGAACGACAGGAAATAAGCCTTCGGGATCGTCACCTGACAGGGTAAAGGCATCTGTATGGCAAACACCGGTGTGGCTGATTTTGATCATCACTTCACCAGCTTTCGGGGGAGCAACATCGATTTCGACAATTTCGAGAGGTTGATTTGGCCCAAAGGCAACGGCAGCGCGCGATTTCATAAAGTTCCTCTTTTGGCTGAGCATATTTTTTGCTGAGAATAGTCTTATATTGATAACGCTATAGTTGTATCGCAAATTCAATAATCGGGCGTTATGGTTTGTGCTAACTGTGATCATTGTTCCATTTTGGCTGGTGATGAAATATGGAGAGTTATCTAAAAAAGGCTAACTTTAATGGGACATCTTATTAAATTGCATAATAAGTGAAGCTGATCGCAATTCATTCAGTGATGTTTTATTGTACTGGAATCCTTAAACCTTCCCGATATATTCTGTATTCCGGCAAAAGGATTCCTTTTTGATAAGGCCAGTTTCATCCATTCCGCTCCCAATAATATTGAATATGGAGTTTAATTCATGCGAACAACGTCAGCACTATTTCTCTTATTCGGCACGATGTTTATGGCGGGCGGATATGGTGCGACCTTCTTGATTTCAGAATATTTCCGATCACATGGCGGAAGTGATATTGATACCGGGGCAACCCTTAGCGTGGCTTTAATCGGTACATTAATTGGCGTGCCCTTGGTTGGATGGTTTTCTGGCAAACTGGAGGCGTCGCGTTTTGCTGCCCTTGCTGCATTATCGATGTCTTGTGGCTACTTTCTTTTCAGCAGTTCCGGGGGAGGGCTGAATTACACGCTACGCATTGCTGCTTTTTTGATTGGACTCGGTTGGGGGATGTTTTACATCAGCGGGCCAATGGCGCTGTCTGAGCGTGTTTCTGATGCAGACAGAGGGCATTGGTTTACGCGTTTCAGTGCGTTTCAAATGGCAGGTATTTGTGGCAGCCCAATTATCCTGACCATCGCGGTGCAACAGGGGCAAATGCCTATCTTAATCACTTTTCTCCTGATTGGTGTGGTAGGCATTTTTGCCGCTCTATTTTTCGTACTTTTTGGAAGCAGGGAACCCCGTGAGCAACGGGAATTATCATTGCGGCCTTGGGTGAGGAACATAACAAAGATTGCGAAAAGCAGCGCGATCCGGCCTATCATTATGGTCGGGCTTGGAGGCTGTGTGTTTTCCGGCATGATGGCATTTCAGGGTTCATTGGTCGAAGGAACGCGTGCCAATGCCAGTACATTTTTCGCTGTTCATGCGCTGACCGTCGTTGTATCGCGCCTTTTGCTGGCACGTTATTTATCAATCATTCCCCGTATACCACTCATCACCGCATTAATGACATGTCTGATTCTGGGCATTTTATTTTTACTTGGTATGCCTGTTCACCCAGCCTTTCAGATTGCTGCGGCCATTTTCACTGGTTTAGGTTATGGGTTGGTGTACCCGGTGATTCAAACATGGGCAATCAATGACTCGGCCCTTGCAAACCGCCATGCCGCTCTGACTTGGTTCGTTGTTGCTTATTTTGTGGGGATATTTGGATTCCCGATGATCGGTGGCTGGCTCTTGGTTGAAGCTGGAAAGAATGTATTTATCATCGTATTGGCAGCAATAGCCGTCCTTGAGCTTGTTATGGCGTTATTTAGGAGCGTAAGCCAGTCTAAGCCTAATGGAATGGGGGAGTCTCTAGTAAAATAATTAAATTTAAATTATAGACTTTTTTCTGTTTTTGCATTGGAATGCTCTATAACAATAGAGCATCACCGCTATTATCAGAAGATATGTATATATTGTTAATTTCTTTTCCTTCTTTAAACCATATTTGATGGATAGGATTAAATTCAAAAGCAGGAGCATCAGAGAGCATTTTAAAACCTACTCGTGTTGGAATAACAGTATCGATTGCAATATTTTCAATTTGTATTTTCATGTCATCAAATGCTTTGCATTGGCGTACATAATCATCTTTATTGTAATTATTTCCATTTTCATTCATTTTAGCCATATGCTCATTTTTATTAAAAAATAAGCGTTGTACGTCGTCGACTAAACAGCAATTAGAAACAATAATTTTTATTGCTCGCAATTCCAAACCGCACTACCGCAAGTTGCATAAGGTTTGGCTACAGCAAGCCCGACAGGCGTTACAAAAATCGAATTAGCTTAAATTTCATTTCAGAAACAAACGCACGTGTTCGGAGCATGAGCAATTTTGGCTTTTTACCGGATTAGGCTATGGATTGGTGTATCCGGTCATTCAAACATGGGCAATCAATGACTCCGCCCTTGAAAACCTTATTCATTATGATATTGGCAGCAATAGCCATTCTTGAGCTTGTTATGGCGTTATTAAAAGTTTTTATCAGTAGACCAACAAATAACAGCAGTAATTAAGCAGTTATCATCAACGTTGAAAAAAGTGAATGGCGATAGATTTATCAACGCTTCACGCTGTGTCGATAGCATGGAGAAAATAAGAGTTGCATGTCGTTAATATATTGTCTTAATCAAAGCGAAACACTGATTTTACCTGACTGATAAGGGACGACTAACTCACAAACATAGAGAGAAAAGGATGGATATTTATGACCCATTTTCGGAAGAAAACGCATCAGATCATCTTGGTTCTATCGGTCAAAGTTGAATTCTTTTAACAGATTTTTTCACTTTTTAGCTCTTCATTGTGGCTCATACTCGGGTGAAATATATTTAAAGATAAAAAAACATGGAAAATGGCGAGTGAATTTTATTATCTCAACATTATTAACTTAATTTTGCTGTAATAAATCTAAAGTCTGGAGTTAAAAAAACAATAGAATATAATCAGGTAAACCAGTAGTAAAATTTCATTTTGGATTTCAGTTTGTTCTTTAAGTTTATTTTTTCTGTTGGGAATTATGATTATCGTATGACTTTCTCAATGAGTACATTTATTGTGAGTATATTTTAATCATCATGTTTTATATAACCTTAATAGTAACAAAAGCGATAACTTATTTTTATCAGAAATTGCAGATTTTATTTTTTAATAAAAAAACAACTTGCAGTATAAAAAGGAAATAATATAGTTATGGATAGAGAATGCTTACTTGTTGATTTTAAAGATACTGACGTTTACCAAGAGTCGAGTATTATTATAGCCACTTATACTGGAGATGGCTCGCATAAAGTAGTTACAAGCAATAATGTTTTTCTTAAAATATATCGAATAATTAAAATGTGGTAATATA
This sequence comes from Xenorhabdus santafensis, assembly GCF_033949405.1. Classification (NCBI taxonomy): domain Bacteria; kingdom Pseudomonadati; phylum Pseudomonadota; class Gammaproteobacteria; order Enterobacterales; family Morganellaceae; genus Xenorhabdus; species Xenorhabdus santafensis. The sequence continues at coordinate 8,097 of NZ_VCDN01000139.1, forward strand.
CGCAATGAATTTCAAG
>NZ_VCDN01000140.1:0-1127 GCF_033949405.1 Xenorhabdus santafensis
TGCGGGGATCACTATTCCGGCACAAGTGACAGAAGTTAAGGCCCGTCCCGGTGAATATCATGTCGCCATCAGCGGAACAAAAAGCAGCGAAGTGACCCTGACCGTGTCGGTGGGTGGCATAACGCTAGACAATAAACCGCGGCTTACCCTGCTGGCTGACAGCCGTACCCCGCAGATGACAGATTTGGCGATCAGCCAAAGCCCCGTGCAGGCGGGGGATACCGTGAGCTATTCGCTGAAAGTCGTTGATGCCAACAATAACCCCCTGGAGGGCATGACAGTGTCATGGCAGCCTGCGGCCAATCTGGTCTATGACAAACCCCGTCAGGTAAACCTGTCCAGCCAGACCAATCCCCAAGGAAGGGCTGAGATCAGCCTGAACCCTTTGAATGTCGGTACATTCGTGCTTAAAGCGTCATTGGATGGCAAACAGTATCAAGATATGCCGACCCTGACAGTAACGCCGGCCCCGGTTGACGTGCAAAAATCCACATTTGCCACCGATCGGGCAACCGTGGAAAATGCCGGCAGAAATAATCAGGCAGTCCTGACGGTGACCTTGTCGGATAAACATGGCAACCCGATCAGTGGCAAACCGGTGCGCATTGGCTTGGTGAATACATTAGCAGGCTTTACGGTCGGTGAGGTTAAAGACCTCGGAAATGGCATCTACACGGCCCCGATCACCGCAGGCAGCCACATCGGGGCAGCAGAGCTGGAAGCCACGGTGGAAGGACAGCGCGTCGGCGATAAGCTGGTTATTGACGTCGTAAAAATCACCCCGGATTCTTCATTGGCTGATGCGGAAGGCATGAAAGTCCACAGCCGCTTTACCTTATCCCCCCAATCGCTGGCGGCAGACGGAACGGCGCAATCGCAAGCCACGCTGATCCTTAAAGACCAGTATGGAAATGTGATCCCCGGCCAGAATGGAAAAATTCACTATTCCGTGGTTTCGGCGGAGGCCAATCGTGTGACATTCCATGACCAAAAGGAGTCTACGCCCGGCACTTATAATGTGACTGTGTTATCAGGCACAACGGCCGGGGAAGTGGTGATCCGTGCGACAGTCACTGAGCAACTCTCTTTTGACACGACTTTAACACTGCTGGCCGATAAAAAGACGG
>NZ_VCDN01000141.1:0-1276 GCF_033949405.1 Xenorhabdus santafensis
CTCCGTTTGTTTTTTCACTTCAACCGTTTGCTTCCATGCCTGACTGAATTCATCACCACCGTCACGAGGCGATAATCCCTCACGTTCGCGGGCTTCATTCGGTGACATGACACCGGATTTAATCGCAGTTTCATAACTCTGGAAACGTTCTTTCGGATTGGCACGCAGCAAGTCGGCAGTATCAAATTCGACCTGATAACGAATCCCCCGTTTTGGCGAGGTCATCAGTAAGGCCGCTTTGATTTGTTGTTCAAAATTGGCAAGCCACGGGCGCATGGTGATCGTTAGAAAAGCGCGAGACGCTTCGCTAAAGTTGCTGTAGGTACTGTTCGAGTATTCTTGTAAAAAGATCGGACTGACATTGAACATACGGGCGATATCATCAATGGTGAAGCGACGGGAGGCCAGCCATTCGGCATCCTGATTGCTCATGCCTAATTGCTGATATTCCATCCCACCTTCAAGGATCGGTGTTTTTCCTGCATTGCGCGCACCTTTATAACGTTCGAGGGCTTCCAATGCCTTACTTCCCTTGATTCCATCCAGCCAGTCAGCGGCTTTAATCACGCCCGCCGCCATCATGCCGTCTTTCATGATACTTGCGCCGTGGCGTTGTTGTGCCAGCCCCAAGCCCAGCGTTTCACGGCAAACAGTAACAGGTGAACGCCCAAGAAAACCGTCTTCAGTGGCATAACGCAGATGTAACACTTCTTCTTGTAGATAGGTTTTGACCTTGCCGCTATAAGGCTCGGTGATGGTATACGCGAACCGATGCTCGGATAATCGTTGTGGTACAACCGCTGACGGCGGGTAAGGGTGTAATGACTGTGGCTGACCATTCCAACCCCAGACAATCACCGCATACGCATTGCCATTTAGCAGACAATGACGCATCAGAGTGCGTTTGAATTGGTACGGTGTCTGGCAGTCATTCGGGCACTCATTCAGTAGATAATCGACCGGATGATCACTCAACCATTCGCGGGATTCTTTGCCGTTCTGGTGCTGAACCCGATAAAGGTAGCAAGGCATGGAGGCCACCGCTTCACTAATCACCGTGACAGCGTTCATCACAGCGGGTAAGCCTTCTGCCGTGGACGGTGAAACATGCTCGCCCGATTTGGTATTAGCCATGCCTGCCAGAGAAAAAAATTCATCCAGCGTTATGCTGCGAGTTTCAGGGGATTTGCGTGTAAAAGGCCACATGATTACACCTCGGACAGTTGCAGCCAGTAATGACGCAAATCCACAAGGTAGGGTTTAGCGGCATTCAGTG
>NZ_VCDN01000142.1:0-1276 GCF_033949405.1 Xenorhabdus santafensis
CTCCGTTTGTTTTTTCACTTCGACGGTTTGTTTCCATGCCTGACTGAATTCATCACCGCCCTCACGGGGCGATAATCCCTCGCGTTCACGGGCTTCATTCGGTGACATGACGCCGGATTTAATGGCTGTTTCGTAACTCTGGAAACGTTCTTTCGGATTGGCACGCAGTAAATCGGCAGTATCAAATTCCACCTGATAACGCATACCCCGCTTTGGAGAACTCATCAACAAAGCGGCTTTGATCTGTTGTTCAAAATTGGCAAGCCACGGGCGCATAGTGATGGTCAGAAAAGCGCGGGAGGCTTCGCTAAAATTGCTGTAGGTGCTGTTCGAATATTCTTGCAGAAAGATTGGGCTGACATTGAACATACGGGCGATATCATCAATGGTGAAGCGACGGGAGGCCAACCACTCCGCATCCTGATTGCTCATGCCTAACTGCTGGTATTCCATCCCACCTTCAAGGATCGGCGTTTTTCCGGCATTACGCGCACCTTTATAACGTTCGAGGGCTTCCAGTGCCTTACTTCCCTTGATCCCGTCCAGCCAGTCAGCGGCTTTGATCACCCCCGCTGCCATCATGCCATCTTTCATGATGCTGGCGCCGTGGCGTTGTTGTGCCAGCCCCAAGCCCAGTGTTTCACGGCAAACGGTGACAGGCGATCGCCCCAAAAAGCCATCTTCGGTGGCATAGCGTAGATGCAACACTTCTTCCTGTAGATAGGTTTTCACCTTACCGCTATAAGGTTCGGTGATGGTATATGCTAACCGATGATCGGATAATCGTTGTGGTACAACTGCTGACGGCGGGTAAGGGTGCAATGATTGCGGCTGACCATCCCGCCCCCAGATTATCACCGCATACGCATTGCCATTCAGCAGGCAATGACGCATCAAAGTTCTTTTGAACTGATACGGCGTCTGGCAGTCATTCGGGCACTCATTCAGCAAGTAATCAACGGGGTGATCGCTCAACCATTCGCGGGATTCTTTGCCGTTCTGGTGCTGTACCCGATAGAGATAGCAAGGCATGGAGGCTACCGCTTCACTAATCACCGTGACCGCGTTCATCACAGCGGGTAAGCCTTCTGCCGTCGAGGGGGAAACATGTTCGCCTGATTTGGTGTTAGATATGCCTGCCAGAGAAAAAAATTCATCCAGCGTTATGCTGCTGGTTTCAGGGATTTTGCGTGTAAAAGGCCACATCATTACACCTCGGACAGTTGCAGCCAGTAATGACGCAAATCTACAGGGCAGGGTTTAGCGGCATTCAGTG
>NZ_VCDN01000143.1:0-459 GCF_033949405.1 Xenorhabdus santafensis
GTATTTGCTGGCGCAACTGTCACGGCTAAAGGCAAACCCTTTCCGTCAGTCAGAAGACTTCTTTTAACGCCCTGTTTTCCTCTGTCTGTTGGATTGCGGCCTGTTTTTTTTTGTTCCGGCAAGCGGGGCTTTCGTCAGACAACCATCCAGGGATAGCTGGCTCCAATCAATCGCCCCCACTTTTTTACTGGCCAATAAGCCATTTTGCCAAAATCGTTCAAACACGCCCGCGGCTTGCCATTCCTGGAAACGGCGATGGGCACTGCTTGAAGAACAAATTCCGGTGGCATTTAAAGCATTCCACTGACATCCGGTCCTCAATACAAAGAAGATAGCATTCATGGCGGCACGGTTATCGACGCGATGACGATGGCATCCTAAAGGATGATGGGTTTTATGTTCAGGCAGTAACGGTTCCATTTTTTGCCAAAGCTCATCGGAAATGAGCCATTGTGATGT
>NZ_VCDN01000144.1:0-3397 GCF_033949405.1 Xenorhabdus santafensis
GACCGTCTTCACCTTAACGCCCTCTAATTCATTCACTAATTCAATATTAACCTTTTGGCCACTGATCGGATTGTCGTATTTATCCAATAAAGTCACCGTTAATACTGCTTCCTGAAGCTTATCTCCAACCTCAATTTTCTTCAGACTAGAAGTAAATGTTGATTTTTTCAGGTCAACCGATGAAGGCGTGACTGTCAATTCCGGCATTTTTTCATACTCCTGTCCGTCCAAAGAGGCTTCCAGCGTGAACTTTCCTACGCTAAGGGGGAGCAGGTCTATCTCTGCAATACCGAGTTCATTCGTTTGGCTGGCAGATTTTGGTTTATGTGTGTTGTCATAAACCATGTTTGATGGCAAGCGCCATGAAACCATTATGTCTTCCAATGGGTTATTATTGGCATCAATGACTTTCAGTGAATAAGTCACGGAATTGCCTACCTGCACCGGATTCTGGCTGACAGTGAAATCCGCCATCTTTTTAGTCCGGCTGTCACCAACAAGTTTTAGAACCGGTTTCTTGAGCAACTCCGTGCTATCAACAAATACCGTGAATTTCACCTTGCCACTTTTTGTTCCATTAATGGAGATAGCGTATTCTCCGGGACGAGCTTTATTTTCGATCACTTGCGAGGAAATATTGACACCACTCGCCTCAGGTGCCGTAACGTTAATCTGCGTTGATTGATTAGGAATCGCATTTTTAAACGTATCATACAATTTCACCGTGAGCGTCGTTGTATCCTTGCCATCCGCAATGATGCTGGGTTTAGATAACGTTAATTCTGACACGGTTGCATTCAGTTTGCCGGGCGTAAATACCGTATTCTGAGTATACGATTTTCCACCAGGCAGATTGACCGTGACTGTCGCCGTGCCGATTTCATTACTGCTCAGTTCGACTTTGGCAATACCCTCATTGTCTGTTAATACTCGTGTCCCGCTTAGCGATCCCTTGCCTTCAATGGACCAATCTGTCTGAATACCTGCACCCAGTGGGTTGCCATTTTCATCTGTCAATGAAATCGAATAAATGACCGTCTCATCGACAGTGACGCTGTCGCTGCCCTTAAGCACGCCATCAACACCTTTTTTACTCAATGTAAATGGATTTTTTTCATCTGTAGCCTGAGGTTTTGCACTGTTCGCCACTATCTCCAAGTTGACCGATTGATCAATACGCAAGTCATCAACATTCACAGTAATGTCCGTCTGACCGGCTTTTGTCCCGTGAATGGTCGCAATATAACTCCCCGCGTTATTTGGCCTGAAAACAGGGGCGATGGGCTTTATGCCCAAATTATTCGAAAATGCTAAGGTAATATTTCCTACGGTTTCCGTCAGCGTATTGCCATATTTGTCTTTCGGGGTAAACGTGATTTGCACGTCTTCACCAGCAACCGCAACATTTTTTGAGATAGTCACTAATGAATGGGCGGCTGAAAGTGCCCCTGCCATAAAGCGTGCCTGAGTTGATGCTGTTTTCTCTTCCGTTCCCAGCATCGCAGTAACTTGTGCATCACCAGCTTGTGTGCTTGCCAACGTTACCTCTGCGATCCCATTTGCATCGGTTTGGCTCGATATGGAAAACAGATCTCCCAAAGATGTTTTCCAACTCACATTGATTCCTGGCAGTGATTTATTGCCATTCTTATCTTGGAGTTGGGCTTTAATCTTGACATTATCCTGACCATCTGCGATCACCGGAATAAAACTCGACGTGTTTGTATTTTCCTTCACCATGGTCACGGTCGCCAACTGCGCCGTCTTTGCATCAGCCAAAAGTTTTAGCGTCGCGTCAAAATAAAGTTTCTCGGTGATTTTTGCACGGATAACAACCGTACCTTCCTTTGTCCCCGATGAAATAGTGACACCATAAGTACCGGTTGCAGATTCCTTTTGATTATGGAAGGTAATACTGTCAGCATCACCAGAGACGACTGAATATTTGATTTTTTCATTCTGACCGGGAATTAAATTCCCATGCTGATCTTTTAGAATCAACTTGGCTTCAGATTTTGTAGCTCCATTTGCCACAATTGATTGCGGTGATAAGGTAAAGCGGCTTTGGGATTTTATGCCTTCAACATCAGCCTGTTCAGAATCTGGTAAGATAGCCGTAAAAGTAACAGTATGCGTGGCTTTAATATTATTTGTCAGTCTGGCTTCAATCACTTTCTCCCCTGCTTGAGTGCTGGAAATCATAGTATTGGTTTTACCCTGTGCATCAATCAAACCCTCAACCGAGGTTAATGGGCTACTGTCCGATGAATTCCAGGTGATCTTCCCGCCAACCAAAGGGTTGTTATTTGCATCCACTGCAGTTGCAATAATTTTAATGCGTTCCTGCCTATCAGCTACAGCCACTTTGTTCTCACTCGTGAGCGTGATTTTAGCTGTCTTCAAATCTGCCTGCGTATCAATTGTAATGTGCTGGTCATTATTTGAATCGCCATAGTTTGCGGTTACCGTAATTGCTCCAGCTTGGGTCGTCCGTAATATTGTTTTTGCGTATCCATTTTCATCCGTTGTACTGGTTTGATTAATCACCGCACTGCTTTTATCTGCCGACCATACGACCTTTTCCCCTTTCAATGGGTTTCCATGCTGATCCAAAAGTTGAGAAACCAGCTCTACGCTGTCTTTATCATCGGCAATAAGCGCTTCAGATTTTGATGCCGTTATTGCAGAAAGCTTTCCGGTAGATAAATCAGCTTTAAACTGGATAGGTTCTGAGGTACTTGAGCTGGTTTCTGAGCCTTTATTCACACTGGCCGTCACTTTGACATTAGACGCTTTTCTGCTGGTTATGGTGGTAACAGCCACACCATTGTCACCGGTCTCTGATTGAACACTTCCGAATGCAACACTGTCTTTGTCGCTATCAGACGTCCAACGAACGGTGATTGATGGCAGTACATTGCCATGTTTATCAGTAACAAAAGCGTTTAAGGAAACCGGCGTTTTACCATCAGCAATATATTTTCCATCTGAATCCGGTTTATTTTTACTCGTATCCAATTCCACTTTTACGACATTGGCAGTCCTGTTATCCCCAATAAACAACATGGATAACTCCGACTGCACAGTTCCAGTACTTCTGTTAATAAACGCGGTCACCATCGTTGTTCCTGACTTGGTGCTGCTGATTGAGCTATCAACTTTCCCTTCTTTATCTGTTTTCAGCCCTCCCGACGTTATTTGAGCCTGATTATCCGCCTGGAAAGTCACCTCGGCATCAGGCAATAAATTACCTGATTTATCCGTGACAATTGCCCTGACACGATATTTGGTTTTTCCATCCGCGATAAACTTATCGTCTTTTTTGGCAATAGAACCATCCGGGTGAATAACTTGCAAATTCCCCTCTGCAATCTGCGCCGTTTTTTCATCCGGAATA
>NZ_VCDN01000145.1:0-2021 GCF_033949405.1 Xenorhabdus santafensis
TTTAGACTGTTTTTATTTGCCGGAATTATTTATTTGAGTGAAGCTATGGATAAAGAGAATAGATGCGAAACGGGTGTGAATAACACAAGTTTTATCCGTCGTATTGCATGGGTTAACATTGCCTTTCAATCATTATTTCCTATTGTTGTCAGTTTTTCTCCGGCTATGGCTGCCGACACAGATAAACAAATTAACAAAGAATCAAAAATTGTGCCGATAAGCCAAGGATATACGATTCAAGAAAATGAAACCTTGAATGATGTCTCAAAAAAAACCAATGCGACAATTGATCAAATAAAAGCAGTCAACCCTCAACTCTCCTTGTTTAGTGATAATGCATTGTTAACACCAGGAGAATCTATTGTCATCCCTGAGAGAAAAAAATGGCTGAAATTACCTGATGCTCAACAAGAGACAAAACAGCAAGAACCCACGGAACAAGAAAAACAGCTTGCCCATGTTGTTGAGCGGACTGGGCACTTTTTAAAAAGCGATCCCAGTATAGATCGTGCGGCTGATCTCGTCCGTTCATCCCTTGTCAGTAAAGCTAATGGCGAAATTGAGCAATGGCTGAGGAAGTTCGGTCATGCGCGTGTTCAACTGAATCTTGATAAAAAATTCTCTCTGGCTGGCTCTCAATTTGATGGGCTTTTTCCTTTGTGGGAGCAAAAGGAAAATCTTATCTTTAATCAAAGCAGCCTGCATAAAACCGATGGCAGGACACAAGTTAATTTAGGCTTGGGCTGGCGCTATTTCACGCCAGAATATATGTATGGCAATAATATATTCTTTGACCATGATTTATCTCGCCAGCATTCCCGTGTTGGCCTTGGCGTCGAATATTGGCGTGATTATTTAAAACTGAGTGCTAATGGTTATTTGAAAATCAGCGATTGGAAAGATTCCCCGGAGATAGAAGACTATCGCGCCCGCCCGGCAAATGGTTGGGATATTCGCGCTGAAGGGTATTTAAAACATTATCCTCAATTGGGCGCGAAATTAATGTATGAAAAGTATTATGGTCATGAAACGGGGCTGTTTGGCAAGGATAAACGCCAGAATAATCCTCAGGCATTGACTGCGGGTATTACATATACTCCGGTGCCATTAATTACTTTGGGCGCGGAGAGAAAGCAGGGGAATTCGGGCCAGCATGATACAAAATTAAATCTCCAGATCAATTATCAATTCGGTATGTCGTGGGCGAAACAAATTTCAACCGAGGCAGTTTCTCAACTACGTACATTAGCGGCTAATCGCTATAGCTTTGTTGACAGGAATAATAATATTGTTCTGGAATACCAGAAAAAAGAAGTGATTAATTTACGGTTAGATAAAGAAATCAACGGGTATGCCGGTGAAGAAAAACCGTTGAACGTGGCTGTGACGTCAAAATATGGTTTAGCGCGTATTGATTGGGATGTGGCATCATTAGTGGCGAATGGGGGCAGCGTGGTTGAAAAAGAACACCATGACTATCATATTTTTTTGCCAAATTACCAATATGGTAAGGATGCTAAAAATACCTATCAAATTTCCGCGGTTGCCATCGATAAAAAAGGGAATCGTTCATCTCGTGTTTTCCTTCAGGTTATTGTTTCCTCCGCAGCGATAGACACCGCCCGAAGCCGGTTTTTGCCCGAAAAAATTGAGATGCCCGCAGATGGCAAAAGCACCAGACAAGTCATACTGGAGATCAGAGATAAAAATAACTCACCTATTGATGTTGATGTCCGAGAGCTGCATCTTCAGATTGATCCGGAACATAAAACGCAGGCAAGCCGCTCGACAGACAATCCATCTGTTCAGGTTTCTGCTTTCCAGCGTATTGATGTGGCGAAGTATGCCCTCATAGTCACTGCCGGCACCCGCCCTGAGAGGGTGAAGCTGACACCATTTAGCCGAAATGTGGCTTTCTCTTTTGCCCATGTGATAACGAAAGCCAATGAGAAAACGGCTCAGATCAAACCTGACCAACTGAAAATACTGACGGATAACGTGCCGGCTGACGGGGTGTCAAC
>NZ_VCDN01000146.1:0-1132 GCF_033949405.1 Xenorhabdus santafensis
TGTCTAAAGAAAAGTTTGAACGTTCAAAACCGCACGTTAACGTTGGTACTATCGGCCACGTTGACCACGGTAAAACTACCCTGACTGCAGCAATCACCACCGTTCTGGCAAAAACCTACGGCGGTAGCGCTCGTGCATTCGACCAGATCGATAACGCACCAGAAGAAAAAGCGCGTGGTATCACCATCTCTACTTCTCACGTAGAGTACGATACTCCAACTCGCCACTACGCACACGTTGACTGCCCAGGCCACGCCGACTATGTTAAAAACATGATCACTGGTGCTGCACAGATGGACGGCGCGATCCTGGTAGTAGCTGCGACTGATGGCCCAATGCCACAGACTCGTGAGCACATCCTGCTGGGTCGTCAGGTAGGCGTTCCATACATCATCGTGTTCCTGAACAAATGTGACATGGTTGATGATGAAGAGCTGCTGGAACTGGTAGAAATGGAAGTACGTGAGCTGCTGTCTCAGTACGATTTCCCAGGCGACGACACTCCAATCATCCGTGGTTCTGCTCTGAAAGCGCTGGAAGGCGACGCAGAGTGGGAAGCGAAAGTTGTTGAACTGGCAGAAGCACTGGATACTTACATCCCAGAACCAGAGCGTGACATTGATAAGCCATTCCTGCTGCCAATCGAAGACGTATTCTCCATCTCCGGCCGTGGTACTGTAGTTACCGGTCGTGTAGAGCGTGGTATCGTTAAAGTGGGTGACGAAGTTGAAATCGTTGGTATCAAAGAAACCGCGAAAACAACTTGTACTGGTGTTGAAATGTTCCGCAAACTGCTGGACGAAGGCCGTGCGGGTGAGAACGTTGGTGTTCTGCTGCGTGGTACTAAGCGTGACGAAATCGAACGTGGTCAGGTTCTGGCTAAACCAGGTTCAATCAAGCCACACACCCAGTTCGAATCTGAAGTGTATATCCTGAGCAAAGATGAAGGTGGCCGTCATACTCCATTCTTCAAAGGCTACCGTCCACAGTTCTACTTCCGTACAACTGACGTAACCGGTACTATCGAACTGCCAGAAGGCGTAGAGATGGTAATGCCAGGTGACAACATCAACATGATCGTCACTCTGATTGCGCCAATCGCAATGGACGAAGGTCTGCGCTTCGCAATCCG
>NZ_VCDN01000147.1:0-231 GCF_033949405.1 Xenorhabdus santafensis
ATAAGTGGCGGCAAACGTGGTGGTTTCCGTCGGGCCATAGCCATTGATCAGGCGTTCGGGTTTGGTGTCTGCTGACAATACCCGCTGGATTTTCCGTGGGTCGAGGATATCACCGCCGATGATCAAATAACGCAATTGCCCAAACAGTGGCTGGAGGGCGTCAAGGTATTCGTTGAATAGGCCACTCGTTAACCAAATAGCGGTGGTTTTTCCTTTGATTAGCGACGCACA
>NZ_VCDN01000148.1:0-708 GCF_033949405.1 Xenorhabdus santafensis
ATATTTCTTTGAAAAAACAGATAGAGTACAAGTTAATCATGGAGGAATGGGAACATATCCAGCATATTGTTTGCTCATTGAGCCGCAAGGCAACCAATCAGAGTACCGTGGTCAGAAAACTGTCAAATGGCAAAAGAAGTCACTCGACGTTGTCTGCCCTACGTGAGTATGACAGGTTAGTAAAATGTATCTATTTGCTTGAATACGTGGACAATCAGACACTGAGGCAGTTTGTGCAGCAAGCATTGAATCGGGGAGAAGCCTATCATCAACTCAGAAGAGCCATCGCGTCTGTTAATGGCAATCAGTTTCGGGGCGGAAATGATTATCAGGTTGAACAATGGAACGATTGTGCCCGCCTGATCGCCAATTGCATTATCTACTACAATTCAGCCTTGTTATCCGGACTGGTAGAACGATTTGAAAAACAAGGTAACAGCGAGGCAATTGAAATATTGGCCAATCTCTCCCCAGTGGCTTGGAGCCATATCCAGTTGGCAGGGAACTACATTTTCGCAGAACAAAGCGACACCTTCAGTCTTGACAGTTTACTAGAAAATGTAGACCCGCTGCTCGAATCAAAAATGAATGATAGTGATGAGTATGATGCTTACGAGGAAGCAGGCTGATTGTTTTCATTTAATATATTGAAATAACTGGATAATATTAACATTATGGAACTTTTCGCTGAATTGGGCGCAAACCCCC
>NZ_VCDN01000149.1:0-3556 GCF_033949405.1 Xenorhabdus santafensis
TACGTTGTTGTCCGATAAATTTCATGAACTAGGTTGTCCGAATATATCGGCGGATTCGTGGTGAATAAAATGGGACAATAATAAATGACGAGTGAATAAAGACCAAATAACATCAAGTGACATACAAAGTGGTACTCTGCAATGACAGCATAAAAAATTAAAATCATTGCCGTTAAAAAAGAATATGCTTAGATAGAAAATATGATTAGTGGATATAACCAATTAAATGTTTATCCATAAATGATGTTTTTTCGTAATTGACTGATATGAAAATAAAAATATAGATGTCGTCTTGAAAATGTCATGATCATTTTCACTTTATGAGATAGATCACGAAAAATTATTTTTAGAAATGGGTTTTTATTTGTTTAATGAAAAGAAGTGAAAATGAATGATGTATTTGCATGGTATATATAAACTTCATCCATTAATTAGAATGAAAAATAAATATTGTGATGGAATAAGATAAATCTCAAATGGAGGAAATCATTGGGTATTGGGTATATCAATTAATATTGAGGATTGAGTCAATACAACTAACTCAACTTTGTTAGATAATTTCTTGGATTTCAAAGGGCAGTTTTCTGCCCTATAGTGATAATAACTTATTTTCCCATTGCTCTATAATTTCTCGCTTTTCTTTCAGATAGTCGTAGCGATCATAGTGTTTAGTTGAGACTCCGGGTTTTTTATGATTCTGCAGTCTATCTCTCATTTCAGAACTGATCCCCATCTCTCCTGCAAGCGTTTTAAAGGTTCTCCTGATATCTCTTGGTGTAAATTTCTCAAAATCATAGCGAACGCAAAATTTTCGGATCTGCTTGGCATATTCAGCTGTGAGCAAATGACCTTCTTTAGTATTTCCGGGAAATAAAAATTCTGAATCTGGGTATTGTTTAGCTTGGCATTTTAATATTTCTGTTGCAGTTTCACATAAGGGAATTACGTGATAATCACTGTTTTTTGAAATATGAGGCGGCACGGTCAGCGTGTTATTCTTTTTATCCCAGTTATCTTTTGTATTGGTCATTATTTCCCAGGGGCGTTGTCCAGCAGTGAAAATACAAAGCAATATTAACCGGCCATAATCAGGATGGATTGGGTATACTGTCGACGAAACACGAAACAGTTTTAGAATCTCTTCCATTTCATCCCATGATAGAAATCTGTCCAACGCTTTATCTGCCCCTTTTTGGCGTGGAACGATGGTCACGGGATTCCGGTCAAGGCCATAAATAACCTTCTCGTTCAGTTTGGCTGGATCATTGTCAGCGAATAATCCGAAGTTAAATACAGCATGAAGATTTGCACGAACCTTATTTGAACCAGCAACAGCACCGCGTGAGATAAATTCAGCTAATATCCTTTTAATGTGGTCTGGGGTAATATCTTTTGCTGGCGTATTTCTATCAATATGCTGGCTATCTAATACCTGATTTAACCTGTACTGAGTTTTGTCATAAGATCTCTTGTCACGGCGTTTTTGGTCAGCAATATAGTCATTGAATAACTGTTCAATTGTGGCGTGATTTATGATGGGCTGATTAGGAGAGGATAATTGTTCTTGGGCTTTTTGAGCTTTTGACGCGGCTTCAGCCAGAGTAAGTGTAGGATAATCACCTAATGTCAGGAATTTTCTTGAACCATTAAGATGGTACTTATAGACAAAGACCTTTCTACCTGAGGGATAAATTTTTAACCCTAATCTACCTGTTCCACGAGTGGCAGATGCCTGCCAAACATAGTAAGCCTGATCTTTAGGTTTGATGCCTTTTATCTTGCTATCGGTAAGTAGTAATCCAGCCATAATTAAGGGTGCTCTAATGGGTGTCTTAGTGGTGAAATAGTATGACATAAGATGACACCATTCAATATGTTAAATTTATTTAAAATCAATAATATGAAATAAAATGAAATGGATGGAAATCACTTAAAATCATAAAAAATTGCCCTTCTAAGCCGTAGGTCACAGGTTCGAATCCTGTAGGGCGTACCATCCACTCATATCTTAACGTCTTCCAAAGTCCACAAAACCCCAATAAATACGCGCTGTTAGCCTTTTCCCATTCTCCCATAGTCTACTAAGGTATGTTGAAATCCACAGATCTCTGGGGGCATAATTGGGGGCATTGTTAGGTTCAATCAAGTGAGATACCCCCAAATCCAGATAAAGCGGTGGGGTACTGCAAAGCCGAAAGAAAAACCTTATAAGCTTACAGATGATGGCGGACTATACCTATTGGTTAACCTTAATGGCGCTCGCTATTGGCGGTTGAAGTATCGGATCGCAGGCAAAGAAAAATTACTCGCACTGGGGGTATATCCTGATATCTCCCTCGCAGAAGCAAGAACCAAAAGAAATGAAGCACGGCGGACACTATCAGATGGCAATGATCCGATAGAGGAAAAGAAAGCTGAAAAGGCAGCCAAAGCATTTGCGGTCAGTAATAGTTTTGAATCCATCGCCATTGAGTGGCACGAGCATAAACGCCCCAACTGGTCAAAAGGGTATGCCGAAGACATTCTGGAATATCTGAAAAAAGATATCTTCCCGTATATTGGTAAACGTGCCGTTACAGAGATTAAACCCGCCGAAATGCTGGCTGTGCTCCGAAAAATGGAGCAACGCGGTGTTTTGGATAAATTGAAAAAAACCAGACAGGCCTGTCGGCAAATATTCACCTATGCCGTGATTACCGGACGGGCTGAGTTCAACCCCGTTACCGATCTTGCCAGCGCACTTAAGGCACCGAAGCAAAAACATTTCCCACATCTTTTAGCCGACCAAATGAATGAATTCCTCATCGCCTTGACGGGCTATAGCGGAAGCGAAGTGACCCAATCCGCGACACGTTTACTGATGCTTACTGGTGTGCGTACCATCGAATTGAGAGAATCAGAATGGACTGAATTCGATTTCGATAAGGATATCTGGCAGATACCTGCTGAGCGAATGAAAATGCGCCGTCCTCACATCGTTCCGCTATCAAATCAGGTTAAAGCCATTCTTATCAAACTGCACTCTATTACAGGACGTGGGAAATACGTTTTCCCCGGACGTAATGATGCGGGGAAACCGATGAGCGAGGCCGCCATTAATCAGGTTATTAAACGCATTGGTTATGATGGCAGGGCAACCGGCCACGGCTTCCGCCACACCATGAGTACTATCTTGCATGAACAAGGCTATAACACGGCTTGGATTGAAACTCAGCTTGCCCATGTTGATAAGAACAGCATCCGGGGAACCTACAACCACGCCCAGTATTTGGAGGGGCGCAGGGAAATGCTGCAATGGTATGCGGATCATATGGAGATGCTGGAACGCGGTGAAAATGTCTTGATCGGAAAATTTGGCAAAAGGGCGTAAAGATACGGTGATTTTTTATACTTTGTTGGCAGTGCCAACAAAGTGCTTTTTTTATACAGCGTATGAATGGTGATTTTGTAGACTGTGTTGGAGGCTCCAACAGTGACTAGTTTTCATACAACAGGGAATTAGAGAGCTGATACTTTCTATAAAACGATAAATCTTACAAATGGAAAAAACAATTAA
>NZ_VCDN01000150.1:0-16960 GCF_033949405.1 Xenorhabdus santafensis
AGTTGGGTACTAATTGTCAACCGTGAGCGTTTTCCATTTGGCACCCACACAGTATCGAAGCGACCCGCATTACTCGCGGTGTAGCGGACAGTATGGCGGATATTTCGGTGGCCCAGATAGTCTTGAATCAGGCGGGTATCGACGCCGTTGTCTGCCAGCGCATAACCACAGGCATGCCTCAACATGTGCGGATTCGCGCATATCGACAATTTTGCTTTCAGACTGGTCTGTCTGATGATCTTATACATTTGCTGGCGCGACATGCGTTGCCCGTGTCGGGAGAGAAACAGCCACTCGGTATTGTCACCCGTTTGCTTATGCGGCGACGCCTTGGATAAATAACTCTGCCGCTCCACCAGCCAGTGGCGAAGCAACTGGATTTCGCGCTCTACCATCGGGTGAATGGTGGAAAACCCGTTTTTCAGGCGCTGGACACGCAGGCTGCGGCTGTTCAAATCCACATCCGACAGTTTCAGATTCAACAGTTCAGAGACACGGAATCCGTGAATAAATCCCATAAATATCATGCAGATATTCCTCTCCGCATGCGCTTGTTTGCCCAGTTCCCTCAGCAGGACTTCGATTTCCGGTTGGGTCAGGTATTTGCGTTTTAACATGGTTTCATCTCCAGAAAATAATGGAAGCCTGTTCCATTAGGCCTTGACGATAGAATAATAAAATGAACCAGTTATTAGTGTTGCTGATTATTTATGATGTGCAAGGTGAGGAGCATTGGAAAAGTAGATGCGACCATTTTGCCAGTTCGTTTTCCCAATTCAGTTGAACTAATGCATTTCCACTATTAATCAAATAACTAAAATTTAATCAAATAACTAAAATTCACTTTCTGCTGCCCCTTCCTCCTGAATAACGCCAACCCACTCTGTGTTAAAAATAAAATATCGACAATTGATTACCGTTTGGATAATTTAACTTTAATTGTTAATTTTACACATAAAATTAAGTTAAATATTCTTATATTTGAATGATGTTTAGTTTTTTTCTGTGAATGTTAAAGAGTTTACAGAGCGAATAACTCCCTTATTTCAAGCAAATGGATCAGATCAAATTTGAGCTGTTAAAGGAGAAATAAACATGTCAATTAACCCCAATCACTCATCAGAAATTTCTCTGCCGATTGGTAATGGCTCCGCCTCCTGCCATACTTCGCCCCTCAGCACCATACAGCAGGCTATCTGGCTGGAACAGGCTATCCGCCCTGATTCATCCAATTACAACATCGGTTTTTTTATCCGCATAGAGGGAAAACTGAATGAAGCCTTGTTCGCACGTGCGTTTGAAGAAGCAGTTCATTACCATGATGCATTGCGTTTACAATTTACCGACATTCATGGGCTCCCCTCTCAAGAGGTTGTGGATACTTGCCCTGCCTCCATGGTCATACGCGATTTTTCACCTTATCCAGATGCAGAAACTCAAACTAAACAACATATCGATGCCACGTTTATACGCCAGTTCCACCTGAATGGAACGCTGTGGAGCTCTGAACTATTGCAGGTCAGCCAGTCTTGCCGTTATTGGCAATTTTGCTGCCATCACTTGCTCAATGATGGTACGGGATTATTCACGCTGCTTAACAATGTGATCAATGCCTACAACTGCCTGATGAGGGAAGAACCATTGAGCTGGAACGCCTTCTCTTATCTGGACTTCGTCCAGAATGAGCGGACTTACCTCGATTCTCAGGCCTATTCGCAGGATTTACAATTTTGGTTGCAGCGTTTTGAAAAACCGCCATCACCATTGCTGTATCCCGTACATGCCGATAAAACCGCAAGGCAGGGGAAAGCCGAAAATATTTTTTGGCAGCTTGAACCAACGATGGCCCGACGCATTGAAACAACCTTTGCCAGACAGGGATTGCCTTTCCTGTATTTTATGTATGCGGTAATTGCCTGCTATTTCGCGCGAACAGCAGGGACAGATGAAATCGTCATCGGCATTCCTGTGCACAATCGAAAAAATGCCCGGCAAAAAAAAACATTGGGGGTGTTTGTATCGGTGATCCCTATCCGGGTGACGGTTGCTCCCGAAGACACGCTCTATGATGTCATGCAAAAGGCTGAGGCCGAATTTAACCAGAGTTATAGACATCAACGTGTTCCCATGACTGAAGTCAGCCGCAGGACGCATATTCAGCAAAAAACCGGCCGTGCCAACCTGTTTGATATTGCATTGTCCATTGAGCTATTTAATGCGGATCTGCATATCGAAGGAGAAGATGCCCAAGTCAAATATTTTGAACTCTACCGGGGCATTCCTCCCTACCCGCTCTCGATTTCGGTAAAACAGTATGCCCTCGGCCTTGGCGATGATAACCCTCCCATAACCATTGAATTTAATTTCTCCACTGATTATCTGAGCGCCGAAGAGATTATGGCGCTGAAATCCCGCCTCGCGGTATTGCTTGATGCGGCCCTTGCATCACCCGATACCCCGATAGCCAATTTGCCGATTTTGCCGGAAGATGAGCGCCAAAAAGTGCTGGCGGATTTCTGCGCCCCCCAGATTGATTTCCCTGAGAATGCAGTAATCCATCAACTGTTCGAAGCACAAGTCAAATCGACTCCCGATGCGATTGCCGCCGTCTTTGAAGATCACTCCCTGAGTTATGACGCATTGAATCGTCACGCCAATCGTTTGGCCCACCAATTGATTGCCTTGGGAGTGCGTCCAGACGATCGGGTGGCGATTTGTGCCGAACGCAGTCTGGATATTGTGATTGGCCTGTTGGGCATCCTTAAGGCGGGCGGTGCCTATGTACCGCTCGATCCGACTTACCCGGCTGAACGGCTGGGCTATATGCTCAATGATTCAGCCCCCGTGGCGCTGATCATTCAACCAGCCACGGCAGAAATGCTGGGCAACCTGCTCTCAATCAGTCATATCCCTACAATCATGCTGGAAGGCGGCAAACTTGATAATAAAGATCAGCCTGCCTTAGATGAAAAATGGGAAGAGAACCCGGACAGTCAGGCTTTAGGGTTAACTTCACGCAATCTCGCTTATGTGATTTATACTTCCGGCTCAACCGGGCAACCCAAGGGGGTTATGGTTGAGCATTTCGGTTTATGTAACTTGATTACCACCCAGCAAAAAATACTTTCCCTTACGCCAAACAGCCGCCTTTTGCAGTTTGTTTCAAATAGTTTCGATGTCTATATCTGGGAATGCTGCATGGCTCTTATGGCGGGAAGCCAGCTCTACCTTGCCAAGCGCGCCGATATCCTGCCCGGTGCAACGTTATCCCGCTATCTGGAAACCCATGCCATTACCCATCTGTTTCTGTCACCCACCGCTTTAGCGGCTATGGATTCCATTCCCGATACATTGCAAGTTTTGATAACCGGCAGTGAAGTTTGTCCGTTAACGCTGGTCAAACGTTGGGCGCACGGGCGACAAATGTTTAATGGCTATGGGCCAACAGAAACCACCATTTGCGCCACTCTCTATCCATGTAACGAGCAAGAAATCAATGCGCCGCCGATTGGGCGCCCCATCGCCAATACTCAGATTTATATTCTGGATAGCCACGGCCAGCCTGTTCCGATTGGCTGCATAGGAGAGATCTACATTGGAGGTGCGGGAGTGACCCGCGGCTACCTCAATCGCCCGGAACTCACGCAGCAAGTTTTCCTGCCAGATCCTTTCTCAACCGTCACCGGAGCACGCATGTACAAAACCGGCGATCTGGCCCGCTGGTTGCCTGACGGCAATATTGAGTACATCAGCCGCAACGATTTTCAAATCAAATTGCGCGGTTACCGGATCGAACTGGGAGAAATTGAAACGCACCTGACACAGTGCGAAGGCGTGCGCGAAGCCGTTGTGATAGACCGGGAAGACAGTTCCGGCCAGAAACGCCTTGTAGCCTACCTGCTCGCAAAGCCAGATGCAGAATTGGTGCCGATACAGTTACGCCAGCAACTCACGCAAAAACTGGCTGACTACATGATCCCCAGTGCTTTCGTGACGCTTGACACTTTCCCGCAAACTCCCAACGGCAAATTGGATCGCCGGGCCTTGCCCGCTCCCGATCAGAGTGCCATCGTAACGTATGGTTATGATGCCCCGGCAAGCCCGGCTGAAATTGCCTTGGCCCAAGGCTGGCAAACGCTGCTGGGACTGGAGAATGTGAGCCGCCATGATCACTTTTTCGAACTCGGCGGGCATTCTCTGATAGCCGTCAGGCTGGTTGAGCAGTTGTACAGTTTAGGATGGTTACTTGATATCCATACGGTGTTCGCGGCACCATTACTGGCGGAAATGGCTAAATCAATGGGGGTTGTTCAGGGCGATACAACTACATTCACTGTGCCTCCCAACCTCATTCCTGCCGATTGCACAGCGATTGCCCCGGACATGCTGACTCTGGTTTCCCTGACGCAAAATGAAATAGATGCCATCATCGCAATGGTTCCCGGTGGGGCTGCCAATATTCAGGATATCTACCCACTCGCGCCATTGCAGGAAGGCATACTGTTCCATTATTTGCTGCAAACGCAGGGAGACACTTACCTCCTGCGCACTCTGTATGCTTTTGACACCCGCAGACGGCTTGATGATTTTCTGGCGGCCTTGCAGCAGGTCATAAACCGCCATGACATTCTGCGCACAGGCATATGCTGGCAAGGATTGACGCATCCGGTGCAAGTTGTGTGGCGTCAGGCATCGCTGCCCATCAATTTATTAACCCCGGATAGCGGAGAAGATGTGTTGTCTCAACTACTGTCGCATACCGATCCTGCCCGGCGCCGTATCGATGTCAGCCAAGCCCCGCTTTTTTCTGCCGATATCGCTTATGAACCCCAGCAGGATGAATGGCTGCTTTCCCTGAGCTTCCATCATTTAGTCAGTGATCACATGACGCTGGAACTTGTCCTCACTGAAATTAACGAACAGCTTGATTCCCATGCCAAACACCAACACGTTCATGTTGAACATTTATCTGAGGCTCTGCCTTACCGGAACTTTGTCGCCCAATCCCTGAGTATGCCGTCAGAAATACACGAAGCCTATTTCCGTGAAGAGCTTGCCGACATAGAAATTTCAACCGCGCCTTTCGGTGTAATGGATGTGCTCAGCGGGGATAGACAGGTAGCAGAAGCCTCACGGATCATGGAACCTGCGCTGGCCACGGCAATCCGGACACAGGCCCGCCGTCAGGGCATCAGCCCCACCGTTTTGTTTCATGTTGCATGGGCACAGGTACTGGCACATACCAGTGGGCAAAATGATGTGGTTTTTGGCACGGTGTTGCTGGGCCGGATGCAGGGAAATGCCGGCATAGAACAAATTATGGGGCTATTTATCAATACACTTCCCGTACGCATTCCATTGGCGGGAAATAGCGTGCAAGAAACATTGCAAGCCACTCATCATCGCCTGATAAAATTACTGGAACATGAGCAGGCACCGCTGGTGCTGGCACAGCGTTGCAGCAGTGTGCCAGCTTCCCAGCCACTTTTCAGTTCGCTGCTCAATTACCGCCACACCACACCGGGTGCCATCCATACCACATTGGAAGGCGTCCGCTTGCTGGAAGTACGGGAAAGGACAAATTATCCCATCATGATGTCCGTAGACGATTTAGGTGATGATTTCAGCTTAATTGCCCAAACGGTTTCAGGCATTGATGCAGAACGCTTAATCGATTATGTCATCACTGCCCTGACAGGATTGGTGGCAGCATTGGATAACGAGCCACAAAAGCCTATCCTGAATATTTCTATTCTGCCTGCCGCAGAACGCCGGCAATTGCTGGTCGATTTCAATGCCACACAAGCTGATTTTCCACACGATGCGTTAATTCACCAATTAGTTGAAGCACAAGTGGCGCAAACTCCCAATGCCACTGCGCTCGTCTGTGACAGACAATCATTCAGTTATGATGAACTGAACCAGCGGGCTAACCGTCTGGCCCATCATTTGGTTGCACTGGGCATGCATCCCGATGATCGGGTGGCAATTTGTGTTGAGCGCAATCTGGAAATGGTGGTAGGGCTGCTTGCCATCCTTAAAGCGGGAGGAGCTTATGTCCCGCTCGATGTTGCTTATCCGGCTGAGCGGCTGGCCTATATGCTGGAAGATTCAGCCCCCGTGCTTGTCCTTACACAAACATCGCTGGCGGATAGATTATTGGCTGATGAATTGTTGGCTGACAAACTGACTCATCTTGCCCCCACGGTGTTCATCGACAGCTTCTTCGAAGATAAAGAATCCCCCATTGAGCCACAATCAAAAAATAATCTGGATGCCAAGCGACTGGGTTTGACATCCCATCATCTGGCTTACGTGATTTATACCTCCGGTTCCACCGGATTACCTAAAGGGGTGGCTATCACTCATCGCAATACAGTCAATTTTCTCACTTGGGCACAACGAACGTTCAGCCAGAAAGCGTTGGCACATACCCTTTTTGCCACCTCATACAGTTTTGATCTGGCGGTGTATGAATGCTTTGCCCCGCTCATTTCTGGTGGCACAGTGCATATTGTTTCCGATGCGTTGTCATTAATCGCGACAGAACGACTTTCGGCAGAACCATTGCCCGAAAAAAGTGATGCCATCAGCCTCATCAATACTGTGCCATCGGCCATTGCCCAATTGCTGGAAACTGACTCCATTCCACCCACCGTTCACACGGTCAATTTGGCCGGTGAAGCATTGAAACCGCATATCGTTGAGCAATTATTCACAAGCTCATCCGTGCAAAATGTATGCAATCTATATGGCCCTTCTGAAACAACAACCTACTCGACCTGGACATGCATGGAGAGAGCTTCCGGTTTTGTTAATCATATCGGCCGCCCCATTGCCAACACCCGGGTCTATATTCTCGACACCCAAGGCCAACCCGCTCCCCTTGGTGTTGCAGGCGAAATTTATATCGCCGGTGCCGGTGTTGCCCGTGGTTATTTGAATCACCCGGAATTGACCGCCGGGCGCTTTCTGATAGATCCGTTCTCATCAGAATTAAATGCGCGTATGTACAAAACCGGTGATTTGGGCCGTTGGTTGCCTGATGGCAATATTGAATACCTCGGCCGCAATGATTTTCAAGTCAAGTTACGCGGTTTCCGTATCGAGCCGGAAGAAATTGAAGCTCGGCTCGCCCAATGTCGGGGAGTGCGTGAAACCATCGTCATGATGCGTGAAGACGAACCGAACCAAAAACGTCTGGTGGCTTATCTGCTGGCAGAATCAGATGTAGAACTGATGCCCGCTGAACTGCGTCAGCAACTTGCCCGGCATTTGGCTGGCTATATGATCCCCAGTGCTTTTGTCATCCTTGAAGCCTTTCCGCTGACACCCAATGGCAAACTCAACCGTAAAGCACTGCCTGTCCCCGATCAGGCAGCAATCGTAACGCATAGCTACGAAGCGCCTGCCGGTAAACTGGAAACCGCGCTGGCTGAAATTTGGCAAACATTATTGGGGCTGGAAAAAGTAGGCCGCCATGACCACTTTTTCGAACTCGGAGGACACTCTCTGCTTGCTGTCCAGCTTATTGCACAGGTGCGCCTGACACTATCGCTGGAACTCTCCTTGCCACAGTTCTTTGCCAACCCTATTTTTGCTGACTTGGCAACAGTGCTGGCAAAGGCTCCCTCCGTGGCTCAATCAACCATTCCCGTCGCCGATCGCAATCAAGCGTTGCCGCTTGCCTTCGCCCAGCAACGCCTGTGGTTTTTGGCTTGCCTCAATTCTACGGCCAATCTGGCTTACCAGATCCCGACAATACTGCGCTTCAACGGGCAACTTAACCATGCCGCATTTGCGGAGGCACTTAACCGCCTTGTCTCCCGGCATGAAATTTTGCGCACTCGCTTTTTACTCATTGATGGGCAGCCATACCAGCACATAGATCCAGCGGATACCGGCTTTGTTTTATCTTATGATGATTTGCGCGGCTCTGACCCGACAACATCTCATGCAACCGCCTACAGAAAACGCCTTGAAGAACAAATAGCCCTCGAAGCGAGAACTCCATTTGATTTCACCAATGAGCCCTCAATTCGTGGTCAGTTACTGCAACTGGCAGATGAAGAACATGTATTTATCCTTACCCAGCACCACATCATTACCGATGGCTGGTCGATAGGAATACTTATCCGTGAATTGGGCGTACTTTACCGGGCAGCCCTTGCAAAACAGGGATCACCTTTACCGCCTTTGCCCATCCAGTACGCCGACTATGCTGTCTGGCAGCAAGAATGGCTGCGGGACGATCGCATCACCGCACAGCAAGATTTCTGGCGGGAGCAACTTCGGGATGCCCCTGCATTACTGACCTTGCCTACCGATCGCCCTCGTCCCCCAGAACAGCGCTATACAGGCAGCTATGTTCCTATCCATCTGGAAACCGGCACATTGAATGCCCTTCAATCCCTTGGGCAGCGTCAGGGCACAACACTATTCATGACACTGCTGGCAGCTTGGGGAGCTGTCCTTGCCCGCTTGAGTGGGCAAGACGATATCGTGATTGGCATACCGGTTGCCAATCGCCCACACAAAGAGTTGGAAGGTGTCATTGGATTTTTCGTCAATACCCTGCCATTGCGCATCAAACTGGAAAATTGCCGCACCGTAGCCCAACTGCTTTCCCATGTCCGTGAGCAGTCACTGACAGCCTATGCACATCAGGATTTGCCGTTTGAACAGTTAGTGGAGAGCCTGCAACCTGAACGTAGCTTGAGCTACAGCCCGATTTTCCAGACCATGCTGGCGTTGAACAATATTCCAACCCAATCGTTTGAATTGCCGGATTTAACCGTTTCATTGATGGAACAGGCGCGCCACTATGCGCATTTTGATTTAACCCTGTCACTCACTGAGACCAGTAACGGTCTTGAAGGCTATTTGGAATATGCCCTAGATTTATTCGATCGGACGACGATTGAGCGTATTGCGGGCCATTTCAATAATGTTTTGGCCGCGATGGCCGCCGATGAAACACGGGACATTGCCCACCTGCCGATGTTATCTGTCGCAGAGCGCCGTCAGTTATTGGTTGATTTTAATGCCCCACAGGCGAACATTTCGCCGGATGCCTTAATTCACGGCTACTTCGAAGCGCAGGTACAACGCACTCCAGATGCAGCCGCAGTCGTATTTGCAGACCAATCCCTGAGCTACCATGAATTAAACTGCCGCGCCAACCAACTGGCACACAGCTTGATAGCCTTCGGTGTACGCCCGGCTGATCGCGTGGCGATTTGTGTTGAACGCAGTGTAGATATGATTATCGGACTGCTCGGGATCTTAAAAGCCGGTGCCGGTTACATCCCCCTTGATCCTGAATACCCTGCTGAGCGCCAGATCTATCAGTTATCAGACAGTAATCCGGTCATATTGCTGACCCAACGACATTTACAGCAGAACCTACACCAAGGTGCATCATCAATTCAGGGATTATCGATCTGGCTATTGGATGATGAAACCCATCAAAGGCGTACCGAGAAGCAGCCTGAACATAACCCTGACAGCAAGCGTCTGGGGCTTCAACCCCACCATCTGGCCTACATTATCTATACTTCGGGTTCAACCGGACACCCTAAAGGCGTTATGGTGGAGCACCGCAATGTTGTGAGCCTGATCCACGCCCAGCGTCAGGTCAGCCATCCTTGTCCGGGGGATCGCGTTTTACAATTTGTGACCGTCGCGTTTGATATTTCAGTGTCAGATATTTTCCCGACACTGGCATCTGGAGCGACATTAATCCTGCGTCCACCCCATATCAAAGTGCCGAATCACACGTTTATCGATTTCCTGCGTGAACAAGCCATCACCATCATTAATATTCCAACCGCATTCTGGCATCATTGGGTGCAAGAAATGATGGCCGGAAGCTGTGGTTTCAGCCCCTGCCTGCACACGGTGATTGTTGGCGGCGATAAAGTCGAGCACCGCTACCTGAGAGATTGGCTGTCTCACCCAGCAACGCAGTCCTGCCGCTGGTTCAACGCTTACGGCCCCACAGAGATAACGGTCACTGCCAGTGTATTGTTGGTTGATCACCGTAATATTTCGACCATCAACGACAATATTCCAATTGGCCGCCCGCTCTCCAATACCTGCATCTATATTTTGGATAAATTCGGTCAGCCGGTTCCTGTCGGTGTGTGCGGAGAAATTTATATCGGTGGCATGGGGGTCTCCCGTGGTTATTCGAACCAGCCAGAGCTGACAGCCGAAAGGTTTGTCGCCGATCCATTCAGCAAATATCCCAATGCGCGTATGTATAAAACCGGTGATCTGGCTCGTTGGCGACTTGACGGTAATATTGAATACCTTGGCCGCAATGATTTTCAGGTCAAAATTCGTGGCTTCCGGATTGAACTGGGAGAAATTGAGACCAGACTGCTGCAATGCCGCGGTGTTCGTGAAGCTATCGTACTTGCCCGCCAAGATCTTTCCGATCACTCTATTTCCGCTAAAACAGCGATTGCCGATAAAAATAGCGCCACTAAAACAATAGAGGGAGAAAAACGCCTTGTTGCCTACCTGCTCGCTGAACCTGATGTGAAATTAACACCGGCAGAGCTACGCCAACAACTGGCACAACACCTTGCCGAATACATGCTGCCCAGCGCTTTTGTGATACTTGATGCCTTCCCATTGGCACCCAATGGAAAAATTGACCGTCAGGCGCTACCGATGCCAGATCACACCGCGCTTGTGACCCGTGCTTATGCACCGCCCGCCGGCAGTACAGAAATGGCGCTGGCGGAAATTTGGCAGACATTATTGGGATTGGATAAGGTGAGCCGTTACGATCATTTCTTTGAACTCGGCGGCCATTCACTGATGATAGTCAGTCTGATAGAGCGGCTGCGTAACCAAGGGCTGGGGCTGGATATCCGAGCCGTGTTTACCGCTCCGGTACTGGCAGATATGGCGAAAGCCGTACGCTCTAGCAATGACAAATCACAGATCTCTTTCGTGCCCCCTAATCTCATTCCTGATAACTGCAACACTATTACCCCCGATATGTTGCCTCTCATCTCCTTAACGCAGCACGAGATTGATGCCATTGCGGCAACCGTACCCGGCGGTTCTGCCAATATTCAGGATATCTACCCACTGGCACCACTTCAGGAAGGCATGCTGTTTCATCATCTTCTGCAAACACAAGGAGATACCTATCTGCTGCATGTCATGCTGACATTCGATACCCGTGAACGCCTCGATGCTTTTCTGGCTGCTTTTCAGCAAACCATCGACCGCCACGATATCCTGCGGACAGCCATCTGTTGGCAAAACGTATCCCAGCCGGTACAAGTCGTTTGGCGTCAGGCTTCCTTGCACGTCAATACATTTGTTCCGGACAATATTCCAGATAATAAAGCAGACAGCGATAAAGACGTTCAGTCTCAGTTGAAGGCATACACAGATCCGCACCGACATCGCATTGATATCACTCAGGCTCCGCTCTTCTCTGCCGATATCGCCTACGATCCGCATCAAGGAAAATGGTTACTGGCCTTGTGCAGCCATCACATCATCAATGATCATGTCTCGCTGGATCTGATCACCACTGAAATCCATCAACTTCTGTACCCACATTCCGGCCAGTTATCACTTGAAGATTCATGTGCGCCGCAATTTTCTCCATTGCTGCCTTACCGTGATTTTATCAGTCAGTCCCTGCGTGTACCTGCATCTGAACATGAAACCTACTTCCATGATGTACTTGCTGACGTAGATACGCCAACCGCCCCTTTCGGCATTTTGGATACTTACAGCAGCAACAAAACCATCACAGAGGCCATAAAGTTACTGAATGCCTCATTGTCGAGGGAAATCCGCAAACAGGCACGTTGCCAAGGGGTCAGTCCCGGGGTATTGTTCCATGTTGCTTGGGCACAAGTCGTGGCAAAACTCAGTGGGCGGGATGATGTCGTTTTCGGCACCGTTTTACTGGGACGCATGCAAAGCAATGCTGACATCACGCGGACGCCGGGGCTGTTTATCAATACCCTGCCCATACGGCTCCGACTTGGCGGGAACAGTGTGCAAACAGTCGTACAAGCAACTTACCGCAGCTTGACCCGATTACTGGATCATGAACAGGCATCACTGGCATTGGCTCAATCTTGCAGTGGCGTAAAATCACCTCTGCCACTCTTTACTGCGTTGCTCAACTATCGTCACAGTCCGTCAGATACGACCCGCGATACCTGGGAAGGCATAGAATTGGTAACAGCACAGGAAACGACGAATTATCCTCTCTATCTGGCGGTGGATGATTTGGGCAAAGGTTTCCGGCTGGCTGCCCAGACGGTGCAAGACATTGAACCGGAGCGCATGCTCGCCCATATGACCATCGCGCTGACGGGGCTGGTTAAGGCATTGGAAACTGAGCCGGGCTCCCCTATCATCGATATTCCTGTTTTATCCATTACTGAGCATCGACAATTACAGATAGATTTCCCGCAAGAGCCGTTCATTCCGGTTCAAGCAGTGATTGAATCATTCGATCATGAAGCACCAACAGGTGATACAGAAACGTTACTGGCTGAGATTTGGCAGCAATTACTGAAACGGGATCAAATCAGCCGACACGACAATTTTTTCACACTCGGTGGACATTCGCTGTTGGCAATACAGTTGCTGTCCCGTATGCATGAACAAGGCATGCAAATCCCGTTAACGACGTTATTTACTCACCCGACCTTATGTGAATTGGCTGTGGTTGTGGCGAGTTCTTGATTTCCATCCTAAAGGCTTTGTCTCTTGATCTCCGGTTAGAGATCAAGAGACGGCCATTGTTGTGTTCACCAATAGCTGTTCAGGGCGATAAAACCGTTTGTTATTGGATCATCAGTGTTTAGGTGGCCAAATTCAGCAATCCACTACATTGGGTTGGTTGGAAAAATACAGATGGCTTTGGAAGAGCTGCGAACTAAAGTTGAATATTAGTCTGCAAATCATTAATTTAACCTTTTGGGTTATATTATTAGAAAGATCCTTGACAGACTCATAGATTGATTTATTTTTATTATTCTATTCAAATAATAAGAAAGAGGAGTGGAATATTATGAATACTCAAGAAATAATACTTCATAATGGTATAAGAATGCCGAATATTGGTTTAGGCGTATATAAGACAGAAGATGGAGTGATAGTAAAACAGGCTGTTAAAAAAGCGCTCGAAACAGGATATAGAATGATTGATACGGCTGCAATCTATAAAAATGAGACTGGAGTTGGAGAAGCTATTCTGGAATCTAATGTTGCTCGTGAAAATCTATTTATTACTACTAAATTATGGAATGATGATCAAGGATATGAATCCACCCTTAAAGCGTTTGATTTAAGTTTAAAAAAATTACAATTAGAATATCTGGATTTATATTTAATCCATTGGCCTGTCCATGGTAAGTATGTAGAAACATATCGTGCTTTTGAAAAACTATATCAAGAAGGAAGAGTACGTGCTATTGGCGTTTGTAATTTCCATGTTCACCATTTAGAACATTTAATGGCAAATTCAAAAATCAAACCGATGGTTAATCAAATCGAACTACATCCTATGCTTGCACAATTTGAACTACGTCATTTTTGTCAAAAAGAAAAAATTCAAGTAGAGGCATGGTCTCCTTTAATGCAGGGTGGAGAAATACTAGCAAATCCAATAATTACAAATATCGCTAAAAAATATGAAAAATCACCTGCACAAGTGATTCTGCGTTGGAATATTCAAAATAATATTATAACAATTCCAAAATCTATTACTCCATCACGCATTGTTGAAAATTTTAATATATTTGATTTTTCATTAACTAAAAACGAAATGATGAAAATCAATACACTTGATTGCAATAAACGAGTAGGAACAAACCCAGAAAAGTATGATCTTGTGTAAAGAGAAGATAGTATAACACCTTAACCTGAGATCGGTTTATACACTTCGTCTTTCAGGCCGCCTCTTTGTTGGCTGCGCTCCCCCCCAGTCACATAGATATCTATGCTCCTGGGAATTTATTCCCTTACCGCCGCGATGTAACTTGAAATCCATTGCGTATAAGCCATTACTTGAAATGCTGTTTATTCAGTATTAGTGATATTCAGTAATGGCTTTTTCGGTTTCAGGTAATAGGCAACCAGACGTATTATTTATTTTCCAATAATCAATAGAATCTCTGTTTAAATCTATTTTTCCATCTGGGCATTCAACTCTTAATTTCGCTCTAGGATATGCGTTAGGTTCTATATTTTCTGAGATGATAATTTTTGGAATTTTTAATCGAACCCAAGACTCATTCTTAATGAGAATGCTTTATTGTTGAAGCTAACATATAAAAAAACAGAAAACTGCACAATGTATATTACAAAATCAATGAGTTAATTCCAAATACAATCTTCCTTTTCCACATTATAAACATCCATATTTTCTTCAAAATTCACTTTTTTACCTCTTTTATTTATATATGTAAATCCATAATACCTTGCTCCTTGTGAAATAACTGTATATGAGCCATTAAATTCCCCTTTAATTGTTTCATTCCATACGGTTTCATACTGAAATGGTCTGCCTTCAGATAACATTTCAGAAACTTCCTTCACCAAATAAATTGGTATGGCCATATGGGAATTCTCATACTTAACATAGCCAACTCTGGCATTGTCTTTTTTTGAATACATATCTACAAATTTTATATTGATTGGTTTTTTAGTATCAGAGGTAAAACAACCAATCGATATAGACCACTCGGATGCATATGCATTGGTAGATAATATAATAAACATTAACGATATGGTTTTTTTATACATTTTAAAATTCACCAACATTCTCATTGTTTTGCTTTCATTAATTATAACACTGTAATACTTTATATAACTATCTTTTTTATTGAAAAATAAAAACAGACACCAATAAGTCTGCCATTCTTACAAAAACATTTTCTAATTATAAAAATTAAATAACCAACACCATTTTACACATTCCATACTACCTAAAATCTCACCTCAATTCATATTGAGGTGAGCTAAATGAACTACATTAATTATATTATTTACAGGATTTTCTAGTTAAAAATTATATTGTCTATTTTTTGATAATCAATATGGCTTGTATTGTAATTTATTTCCCCATTTGGGTATTTTACAAAAGAATTTCTACCTGAAATGAAAACATGAGTAACCTTTGATTCATTTAATTTCGGACTATAATAAATATAACCATTAGTATTTTTGGGTAATGACATATTATATTTCTCACCTCTATGTGGCGATATAAAGAAAACTCTTTCATATTTTTCTGATATTTTTTCATATACAGGATATATTCGTTCAATGTAATTAATAGATGTGTTTGATTTAACTTTATTGTTATCGTTTTCTATCTTAATGAATAAATTTGAACTCTCACTGAGTTCAACATCTTTATTGATAAAGCGATTTTTATCGTAAATGAGACCAATAACGATCTGATTTAGCTTCCAGTCGCACCAACCCCCGCCATTTAATGGGATCTTGGTTTCAAAATTATTATTTCCTTTATTTTCAATATCCCATACTGTTTTTGATTTTTTATCCTGGTGATTAACTTTTGTGTAAGCAGCATTTAAAGACATTTTCGTACACTTTGTAGATATATATTCAACTCGAACTCTAGGGAGAGTGTTGGATGGGGATTTGCTAGAAAAAATAATTGATTCCCCTTCATTTTTAGTATTCAGTGGAAAATATCTATCCAGTTTAGAGTCTAATATTTCTCCACACCCAACTAAAAAGGGAGATAAAATTAATATAGAAGTTAATTTCATGTATTTCATAAATTGTTCCATATACGATTTTTACCTATGGAAAAATAATTAATTGTTATTAAAGTGAGTTCCAGCTAGGCTATATCTTGTATCTTAACAATTACTGTAAAACTATTGTAACGGATAATGTAATTATTTGAGAATTCATACAGCCTAAGCATCATTTCTGTCTCTATAATAGATGAATACAAGATAATAAATTAATTCAAGGAACCTTGGTGTATTTACCTTAGTTCCTTATTACCATATTTAACAATAAATCACTCCCATTGTGATTTATTATTAATTTTCCAATACTCAATGCGATCGTTACCTAAATCTATTTTTCCATTTGGATACTCGATTCTTGAATTTCCTCTGGGGTATACATCAGGAGGGTTTTCTGAAACAATTATTTTTGGCATTTTTGATTCATCTAAAGTAGGCATGTAGGTTATTTTCCACTCACTCCCTGATATTAGCTTTAACCCAAACGAAGTTGCTCCCCCAGACTCGCCATATAAGCCTATTTTATTAGGGGAATCATAATCCTTTCTGAGAAAAGGATAAATGGTTGGTTTATAATTAATAGAGTTTACCAACTCTTTCATTTCTTTTGGTTTTTGTGCATCATTTATATAAACCGTTATACCTGTTCCTGTATAGGGTTCAGCATTTTTCATTAAATGAGTAACATCATTATACATAATTACTAACATAATAGTATTAATATGCCATTGGCACCAACCTCCTCCTTGAAAAGGTATTTTTTCCTTAAAATAACCCGTAGAAGGATTAACTGAAATACTCACATCATCCCCACGATGCCTAAGGGTATGGTAAAGGTCACCACCAGCAGTATTGTGTGTAGACAGGCATTTATTTGAGATATACCTTCTCTTCAAGATAGGAGTAGTATTTGGAGGAATAACTCCTTCTACTGTGATCCATTGATTTTCTTTAGGTGGTAAAAATGGTTCAGACTTATCTTTATAAGTTTGCCAAGAGCCCGAAATTGAATTAGATAGGAAATCGCACCCTGTCAGGAAAAAAGTAACTGGCAATAATATCAACGTTATCAACTTTATCATAATGGCTAAGATTCCTGATTTTTAAAGGCTCTAATTTTTGATTAGAGCGCAAAAAAACACTAAAACATAACATATCTTGCATTCACATAATAAGTG
>NZ_VCDN01000151.1:0-4424 GCF_033949405.1 Xenorhabdus santafensis
TAGGACACTGCCAGACATCAAATTATAAGTGTTGCCCGTTTGGCAACACTTTTTTATTTTAGTATTCGCTGATATGGCTCAGTTGGTAGAGCACACCCTTGGTAAGGGTGAGGTCCCCAGTTCGAATCTGGGTATCAGCACCATGAATAATATGTTCGGCAAATAAAAACAGGATTTGTCTGGCGGCAATAGCGCGGTGGTCCCACCTGACCCCATGCCGAACTCAGCAGTGAAACGCCGTAGCGCCGATGGTAGTGTGGGGTCTCCCCATGTGAGAGTAGGACACTGCCAAGCTTTAAATTAAGTCAAAAGGCCACTCATATGAGTGGCCTTTTGCATTTCTGCAGTTAGGATCTTCATCAATAGATAGGCAACCGGTAACTACGTCTTATCTTTCAAATATAGAGTCTGATAGACTACGACATAAATTACTTATTTATTGAGCTTAAATTGAATGTCTGCCTGTCAATCCACCCAATTAAAAACGTTCAACACATTTGGCATTTCAGCCAATGCAGATCATATTTGCACCGTTACTTCTATTGAATCTCTTTTGGCCTTATGGCAAGAAGCAATGGGAAAGTATCAGCCGATATTATTGTTGGGAGGAGGAAGTAACGTTCTCTTCACCGAAAATTTTAAAGGAACTGTAATTTTAAACCGTATTCTCGGCATCGATATAAAAGAATCTGAATCTGCATGGCACATTCATGTTGGCGCTGGAGAAAATTGGCATGAGCTAATTACCTATTTGCTCAAACAACAGATCTACGGTTTAGAAAATTTAGCTTTGATTCCAGGTAATGTGGGTTCTGCCCCTATTCAAAACATTGGGGCATATGGTATTGAATTTAAAAATGTCTGTGAATATGTTGATTTTGTTGAATTGAAAACGGGTCATTCAATTCGTCTGACAGCAGATGAGTGCCAATTTGCATATAGAGACAGTGTCTTTAAGCATAAATATAAAGATGGTTATGCTATTACATCCGTTGGCTTGCGTTTAAATAAAGCGTGGGAACCAATTTTAACTTATGGTGCCTTGGTACATTTCTCACGGGAAAATGTAACACCTGAGCAAATATTCGATGCTGTATGTGAAATGCGCCAAAGTAAATTGCCAGATCCCGCTGTAATGGGAAATGCTGGAAGTTTCTTCAAAAATCCAATTATATCGGCTGAATTAGCACAAAAAATTAAATTAGAGTATCCAACTTGCCCTCAGTATTATCAAAATGAGGAAAGTGTAAAAATTGCTGCGGGTTGGCTTATCGATCAATGTCATTTGAAAGGCTATTCGATTGGAGATGCTGCTGTGCATACTCAGCAAGCATTGGTATTGATTAATAAAGGAAATGCTTCAGGGCAAGATATTATTGCCTTGGCTACTCATGTGCGTAGTGAAGTAGCTGAAAAATTTAATATTTTCTTAGAGCCTGAAGTACGCTTCATAGGTAGTGAAGGTGAAATTGATGCAGTGGAGTGTATTTCATGAAAGATATTAGTATTCCATTAAAACTTATTAAAGTGTTATCTGATGGAGAAATTCACTCAGGGCAGCAGCTTGGCCAAGAATTGGGAATGAGCCGAGCGGGGATCAATAAACATATCCAGACTATTCGTGAGTGGGGAGTAGAAATTTTAACGCTTCCTGGTAAGGGATATCGTTTCCCAGCTCCGATGGAACTTCTTGATCAGGATATAATTTCGAGTTACCTGCCAAACGATCGCATTGAAGTGATACCTGTCATTAATTCTACCAACCAATATTTATTAGAAAAATTGGCTGAATTGAATTCAGGTGACTCCTGTGTTGCCGAATATCAGTATGCAGGGCGAGGACGTCGAGGAAGGCAGTGGGTTTCTGCTTTTGGCAGAAACTTATATTTGTCTATGTATTGGCGATTGGAACAAGGCCCTGCTGCGGCAGTTGGCTTAAGCCTGGTTGTTGGAATTGTGATTGCAGAAGTCCTAAATCGTCAGGGAGCTGAAAGAGTAAAAGTAAAATGGCCAAATGATTTATATCTTGATGATAAGAAATTGGCAGGGATATTGGTTGAGCTGACAGGGAGAACGGGAGATTCTGCTCAGATTGTTATTGGAATAGGTATGAATATCTCGATGAACAATGAACAGCAGCAATTAATCAGCCAACAATGGGCAAGCTTACAACAGGCAGGAATGAAAGTTGAACGGAATAAACTGATTGCTGAAATTATTCTGGAGCTGAAAGAGGCGTTAATTCAGTTTGAAAGTGAGGGGTTATCACCTTTTGTTTCTAGATGGTTTAAGTTAGATAATTTTATTGATCGCCCAGTAAAATTAATTATTGGCGATCAGGATATTTATGGTATAGCCCGTGGTATCGATCAGCAAGGAGCTTTATTGCTTGATATCAATGGAGTTATCACTCCTTATATAGGTGGGGAGATTTCTTTGCGGGGTTGTTGAGGATAGAGCCGGAAATATTTCCGGCTGCTGGTTTTATTTCCTTAATCTGACACTTTCAATGGAATGGTTGGCGCCTTTTGTCATAATCAAGCTAGCCCGCTCCCTTGTCGGAAGAATATTTTGCTGTAAATTTAACCCGTTAATTTCTTTCCAAATGTTTGATGCAACACTTACAGCTTCCTCTGGCGTCAATTTCGAATAGCTATGGAAGTAAGAATCTGGATCGGAAAACGCGCCTTGTCTAAATTTCAGAAAACGGCTGACATACCATTGTTCCAGTAAGTCTTCCGCTGCATCAACATAAATAGAAAAATCAACGAAATCAGATACAAAAACGTGGTGTGGCTCGTGCGGGTAATCCATGCCGCTTTGCAATACATTCAAACCTTCAAGAATGAGAATATCAGGCTTCTCAATGGTGAGCTTTTCTTCGGGGACAATATCATAGCTCAAGTGAGAATATACCGGTGCGGAAACTCTCTCTTCTCCTGATTTTATATCGGCGACAAATTTGACCAAGCTACGCATATCATAGGATTCAGGAAATCCTTTTTTCTTCATTAGGCCACGTTCATTCAACACATTATTAGAGTGCAAAAAGCCATCTGTCGTTACTAATTTCACCCGGCGGTGTTCGGGCCAACGACTAAGTAACGCTTGTAATAAACGGGCTGTCGTACTTTTTCCTACAGCAACGCTGCCTGCGATACCAATAACATAAGGTACTTTTTGCTTATCAGTTCCTAAAAATTGCTCAAGAACAGCTTGCCTACGTAGATTGGAGCTAATATAAAAATTGAGTAGACGTGACAATGGAAGGTAAATTTCAATTACTTCATCAATTGAAATCTCTTCATTAATCCCTTTTAAGGCTGCCACTTCTTCTTCTGTTAATGTCAAAGGCACTGAGTCACGCAATGTTGCCCAGTGTTCACGATCAAATTGTAAATATGGAGTCGTCAAAAAAGATTCTTTCTTATTCATAAGCCAACATCTGCCTGTCTATGCAGGTTGGACAGGTTGTTGATAACACCCGTATCCGACAAAAAATAAATCTCATAATATCGGTTGAGTTAGCTTAGGCGTAGATTTTTTTATGATTTTAGTAATTTTTTTGATGAGAAATACAAAAAACTAAAAAATGTTCTATCTCCGTGACAGTTTTGAAAGGCTATTCTTATCTTTTTTGAAAAAAAGAATTAAGTTGTTGCAAATGAATTGCAAAAAATAACGGACAAATATAGTTATTTCGATTTTCTACATGGAGTCTTATTGTTTGTAATTTGGCCATCAATGATTGAAAAGGCATCAATATCACTAAATGCGGACGCTTTGTGAGCGAACGAATAAAAAAAACAATTTTTTTGTTGCATCGAACTCAAACACCTCATAGAATGCGCAGCACTTGATGCCGGCATAGCTCAGTTGGTAGAGCAACTGACTTGTAATCAGTAGGTCCCGAGTTCGACTCTTGGTGCCGGCACCAATTTTAAAATTTGGAAAGGTGGGGTTCCCGAGCGGCCAAAGGGAGCAGACTGTAAATCTGCCGTCACAGACTTCGAAGGTTCGAATCCTTCCCCCACCACCATTAACCAGTTTTCATCTTGAGTGTTCTGCTCGAGTTATACTCCAGAAAAAACACTTGAGATATATAATACAGCTGATTAAACTCAGGTAGCCGAGTTCACGCGGGCATCGTATAATGGCTATTACCTCAGCCTTCCAAGCTGATGATGCGGGTTCGATTCCCGCTGCCCGCTCCAAGATGTGCTGATATAGCTCAGTTGGTAGAGCACACCCTTGGTAAGGGTGAGGTCGGCAGTTCGAATCTGCCTATCAGCACCACTTCCCCTGTTCTGCCTCCTGAATTTCTTCCTGTGAATATCTAAACAAGCAACTGCTTGGTTGATGTGGTGAAACCACCGATTCCGTGTCTTAGAGGGACAACACAATGTCTAAAGAAAAGTTTGAAC
>NZ_VCDN01000152.1:0-701 GCF_033949405.1 Xenorhabdus santafensis
CGTTCTGCCGCAAAAGCAGTTAAAGTCACACCCGAGATCATAAAGTGGATCAAGGTGTTAATTTGGCAAGATTTAAGCCCAGAGCAAGCTGTAGGCTACCTCAAGCGAGAAAAAGCCATCTCTTTACATCATGAAACGGTTTATCGTTTTATTTACAAAGATAAAAATAATGGCGGCGACTTATGGCAACATCTCAGGATTGCGAAAAAACCGTATCGTAAACGCTATGGGAGTTATGAACGCAGAGGAAAAATCAAAAATAGAGTCAGTATTGATAATCGCCCGAAGGTTGTGGAAACAAAGCAACGTATTGGTGATTGGGAAGGGGATACCATCGTTGGAAAAGATCATAATAGTGCATTATTGACTTTGGTTGAACGCAAATCCTTATTTACCGTCATGATTAAACTTGAAAACAAAACGGCGGAAGAAGTCACAAAAGCAGCAACAAGACATTTATGCTTTATAAAACATAAGATTAAAACTATTACCTTTGATAATGGTTTGGAATTTGCCGACCATGAGAGCCTCAGTAAAAATCTAGGGGCAAAAATTTATTTTGCTCACCCTTACTCTCCTTGGGAAAGAGGGATAAATGAGAATACGAATGGGTTGATCAGAGATTATTTCCCAAAAGGAACCGATTTTAATCAAGTATCAGAGTTGGAAATAAATCTCGTGGCAAACCGATTAAATAAACG
>NZ_VCDN01000153.1:0-240 GCF_033949405.1 Xenorhabdus santafensis
CCACCGCCCATACCGCTGATCGCGCTACCGGCACCGAGACCGGCAGCACCCGCCAACAGGTCTTTGGCTTGTTTTACCGTCTGCATCGTTTGCTGTCCTTGCTCTAACAGCGCTTTTCCTTTCTTCAAATTGGTGAAGGGCTTTTTCACTGACATCTATTCTGTCTCCCTGAGATGGTGGTTCGTGATGAAATAGGCCATTCAGCCTGATAACAACGCAGGCCATAACATACGGGCACAA
>NZ_VCDN01000154.1:0-1253 GCF_033949405.1 Xenorhabdus santafensis
CGTAGCCAAGATGATAGACCGCTGGGCACCGAATAATGAGAATAACACTTCCGCCTATGTTAAGGGTGTTGCTCAGTCTCTGGGTGTCGATCCTCACCAAGTTCTCGCAGTGGATAAACCAACTCTGATTGCTTTGGCAAAGTCCATTATCCGACACGAGAACGGTCAGCAACCTTACCCCGAAGAAACGTTTGAAAAAGCTTACAGCCTACTCTGAATCCTGAGCCTCGCATTTGCGGGGCTTCTTTTTATCTGCGTACTGACGTGCGCAAAAATCCATCATGAGCTTATAGAAATAGAGCCTGAGAACTATCGTCATAGGTGGCGACCTTCTCATGGGCGATATTTCTACGTCAGCAGGCTCTTATTTCTATAGGAATACGCAATGTTAACTTTTGAGGAAGTGAGTGAATTATTTTCTTATGATCCTGAGAGCGGGCTGATATTAAGGAAAGTAACCACATCAAACCAAGCAAAAAAAGGTGATGTTGTAGGTTCAGTTCACAGTTTGGGGTACCTTAGAGTAACCATAAAAGGATCGCGGTACTATAACCATCGTATTGCATGGCTATTGCACTACGGTTACTGGCCTAGCGGTCAAGTAGATCATATTGATGGAAATAAAAAAATAATAAAATTTCAAATCTTCGATTAGCTACTCATTCAGAAAATAATATCAATAAAGGAATTCAAATAAATAACACATCAGGTGAAAAAGGTGTTCACTGGAATGTGAATAGAAACAAGTGGCAGGTATCAATTGGGTTGAAAAACAAAGTTCATTATTTAGGTGTTTTTGATGATATGGAGTTAGCTGCGCTCGTATCTGAGTCTGCAAGAGATAAATTCCATGGCGAATTTGCTCGGCACCAGTAGAGGAGCCTTTGTGTGAATAAATTAATCAAAGTGATAATGGTTTTATTATTCATATCATTATTTGTAATTTATTGGATCTCTAATAACTATTTAGGCCTCAAAAAAGAACATAAAATTATTTCATTAAAACTATCCGAACAAATAGAAATAAATAATGACTATGTAACCAGAATAAAGCGACTAAATGATCTAGACGGGAAGTACGCAAATGAATTATCTCAAAAGAAAAGTGAGATTGAGCAGCTTCGTGCTGATGTTATTAATGGCAAGCGTGGGGTGTACATCAAAGGTGTGTGTACAAAGCCTGAAACCACTTCCCCCTCCGGCTTGGATGGTTCAAGACCCGCCCGACTGGAGAAAGACGCTGAACAAGATTA
>NZ_VCDN01000155.1:0-1447 GCF_033949405.1 Xenorhabdus santafensis
CCTGATTTGTGGGCCGACCTGTTAAGCGGCCTAAAACATTCGTGGCCGCAGATATCCGGCTCTATTTTGGCAATCCTGATTTGTTACGGTCGCCTGATTTATGACGGCGTGGAACGTAAAAACCGCTGGGTCGAAGCCTTATTGTGCGGCGCTCTGTCATGGAGTGTATCCAGTGGCTTGGAGATGTTTGGCATTCCGGGCAGTTTTGCCCCGGCTATCGGTGGTGCTATCGGCTTTATTGGTGTTGAGAAGATACGCGGCTTCGCTATCCGGGCTATCAACAAGCGTTTGGGGGATAAGCAATGAGCAGAGGCATACGCAATAACAACCCCGGCAATATTGACCATAACCCGGCAAATAAGTGGCAAGGCCAATTACCACATGACCGAAATATCGAAAAGCGGTTCTGTCGGTTTGAAACAGCTGAATATGGTATTCGGGCGCTGTTCAAGTTGTTGAGGAACTACCATAAAGGCGGACATAACAGTGTCTCTAAAATCATCAGCCGATACGCACCATCGAGTGATGGCAATAATACAACTGCCTATATCAAGGGTGTTGCTCAGTCTCTGGGTGTCGATCCTCACCAAGTTCTCGAAGTGAATAAATCAACCCTGATTGCTTTGTCCAAGTCCATTATCCGGCACGAGAACGGCAAGCAACCTTACCCCGAAGAAACGTTTGAAAAAGCCTTCAGCTTACTCTGAGCACTGAGCCTCGCATTCGCGGGGCTTCTTTTTATCTGCGTACTGACGTGCGCACAACTCCATCATGAGCTTATAGAAATAGAGCCTGAGAATTATCGCTAGGTGGCGACCTCTCATGGGCGATATTTCTACGTCAGCAGGCTCTTATTTCTATAGGAATACGCGAGATGCAAACAATTACAGTTCCTTTTTATGACGATGAACTTTATGTCGTGGAATATAACAATGAGCCACATGTCCCAATGAGACCAATTGTTGAAGGTATGGGGTTGGACTGGAAAAGCCAATTAACCAAACTAAGGCAACGATTTAAATCAACTGTGGTGGAAATCCCCATGGTTGCCGCTGATGGGAAGATACGAGACATGGTTTCCCTCCCACTGCGTAAATTAGCTGGATGGCTACAGACTATTTATCCCAACAAGGTCAAGCCTGAAATTAGGGATAAGGTGATCTGCTATCAGAATGAGTGCGATGATGTGCTTTATGATTACTGGACAAAAGGGATAGCCATTAACCCTCGCAAGCGCAGTGTGATGGAAGAACTGAATGAGGCCTGTGCGGAATTCAAAAGAGACAAGCAGTTAGCCAGTGTGTTTGGTACGGGCCTTAACACATGGAAGCATGTCAGTGTCGAACATAAAAGCAAGATAAGAGGGCTAGCCGAAGAGGTTGCTGGCTTAGCTCTGGATTTTGTCCTGGCCGAAATAGGCAAGGGTAAAACATCGCGAACTGAATAA
>NZ_VCDN01000156.1:0-956 GCF_033949405.1 Xenorhabdus santafensis
CGTAGCCAAGATGATAGACCGTTGGGCACCGAATAATGAAAACAACACTTCTGCCTATATCAAGGGTGTTGCTCAGTCTCTGGGTGTCGACCCTCACCAAGTGCTCGTAGTGGATAAACCGACCCTGATTGCTTTGGCAAAGTCCATTATCCGACACGAGAACGGTCAGCAACCATACCCCGAAGAAACATTCGAAAAAGCCTTCAGCTTACTCTGAACACTGAGCCTCGCATTCGCGGGCTTCTTTTTATCTGCGTACTGACGTGCGCACAACTCCATCATGAGCTTATAGAAATAGAGCCTGAGAATTATCGTCATAGGTGGCGACCTTCTCATGGGCGATATTTCTACGTCAGCAGGCTCTTATTTCTATAGGAATACGCGAGATGCAAACAATTACAGTTCCTTTTTATAATGATGAACTTTATGTCGTGGAATACAACAACGAACCTTATGTCCCGATGAAACCGATTGTTGAAGGTATGGGCATGGATTGGGCTGGACAATATACCAAGCTAAAAAAACGTTTTTCAAAAGGTATTGAGGAAATCCCAATACCTTCAAAAGGCGGTGTCCAAACAATGAGTTGTCTTGCTCTTCGTAAATTGGCGGGCTGGTTGACAACCATCTACCCCAACAAGGTCAAGCCTGAAATCAGGGACAAGGTGATCCGCTATCAAGATGAGTGTGATGATGTTCTCTATGACTATTGGACAAAAGGGATAGCCATCAACCCTCGCAAGCGTAGTGTGATGGAAGAACTGAATCAGGCTTGTGCGGAATTCAAAAGAGACAAGCAGATAGCCAGTGTGTTTGGTACAGGCCTTAACGCATGGAAATATGTCAGCGTTGAGCATAAAAGCAAGATAAGAGGATTAGCCGAAGAAGTTGCTAGCTTGGCGCTGGATTTTGTTCTGGCCGAAATAGGCAAGGGCAAAACATCGCGAACTGAATAA
>NZ_VCDN01000157.1:0-5787 GCF_033949405.1 Xenorhabdus santafensis
GGGAAGTGCTTTTTTTGTTTATACAAATGCTTATACATAGTTCATTGAACAGGTCATATAAAGAGAATCTGATATCCCCCGTTATCGCTGCTATACCTGCTGTAAAGCCTTTCAGTTGGAATAAAGCAAATTGTCGATATAGCAATGGTCGATTTCCAGTTTTGGACTGGCAAAATCCATTTTCTTGAGGCTGATTCAATGGTCAGATAAATGACCTTGCACGTCTCATCATCAGGTGTGGGATAGCTTACGTTTTTTGATGGCATGCCTAATAACACCGTTGAGTGATTCTATAGCATTAGTTGTATAGATAACCTTGCGGATACCGGCTGGATAAGCAAAGAAGGCATTTAGATTTTCCCAATGCGCGTGCTAACTTTTACTGATTTGCGGGTATTAGAGCCGATCTTTGCCATATTTTTTTCGAAAACAGGGACCTCCGATCGATTCCCCTACTTGGCTGTTCTCATTCCATCTAATCCGCCTTTGCCTCCATCCGCACCGTTTTTACCACCATCCCCCCTTTCCTCCGGTGAATTATTTCCAGTGTCTGCATTTCCTCCGTCGCCACCATTTCCTGCATTAGAACCGGAATCACCATCCCCTCCTTTAGATATTGGAGTAAAGTTCATTCCGCTAAAAGGAAATCAAACTTCACCATTCGAACCATTCGAGCCATTCGAGCCATTCGAGCCATTCAAACCATTGCATCCAGGGGAATTATCCGTGCTCCCACCGTTCCCGCCGTTCCCTCCGTTCCCGCCATTAACTACACTCCCATCCCCGCCATCTCCACCAGGAGAATTGTCGCCAGAACCACCGTTACCACCTGCACCACCATTTGAACTGATTACTTTAGTTTGATGATTGAAATCATTAGGATGAGATAATACGCTGAAAGAAATAAGTGGGATTATTAATAATGGTAAAAAATTTTTTTTCATTGTTAAACACTCTCATAATTAAAAGTGAAATATGAGGGTTACGGCCCGCATTGGAACGTAACCCTGTTATTAATCAAGCTGATGGTATTCCTCCGCTACCCCCACCAGAATTACTATTTATATTCTATTAACTTCAAAATGCATGCATCATTTTTATTTATCTAATTTTGGATGAGAATAAATATTATTTTTAAGTAAAAGCCAGCTTTCCACAGATATATTTAAATACAAAAAATAATACAATAACCATAACTGCATTATAATAAAATAACCGGATGCTGATGCATACAATAAGAATCGTCTCATATAGCGTTAATTATTATTTGATTCACATTTTAATTTCAATATTAATAGTAAACCTATTTACTAAATTATTTCTATTAAACAACTATACAGGGTTAGTTTTATTGCAAAAACGACCAGCAATTTCTATTATGGCCTTCATTCTAATACCCCCTTAAAAAACATAAAAATATTAAATTAACCGCTCTGGAGTCATGACTGATAACTCTTTAATCAAACCTCGATCAGATAGCTCCTGATGCTTTTCTCGCTCTTTCAACCATTGCATAAAATCCTCAATAAAGACTTTTGTTTTTAGTGATAATAATTTTTGAGGCAAAGTAATGATATAGGCTTGGCGCGGCAGTGGATTATCAACTTTCCACTCAGGAAGCACTTTTAACAATAAACCATCAGAAATATAACTATTGGCGATAAAAGTCGGTATGATGCCAATCCCGACTCCCTGAAGAATGGCCTCTAACATCGCATCACTACTGTTGATAAGAAATCGTGGCTCTAAAAATACATGTTCAGTACGTTTTTTATTCCTGAAAATCCAACCATGATGGAACTGCCGTTCTTCAGAAAAGAAAATATTGTGCTCATTTAATAAAAGAGGCTCTGTCGGGAATTCTTTCCTATAATTTTTGGAACAAACCAGTACGTATTCAATCTGCATTAAAGGTCTGGCTACCATATTTTCCGGTGGTGTTCCCGTTACGCGTAATTCTAAATCAAACTGATCATGTGCAATGTTTACAATATTATTCGTAAGCAGTAATTCGACATTGATATCCGGGTAGTTGATTAAAAATGTAGGCAAAAACGCAGTGAGCAGTATTTTTCCCAATGTATTTGGTGCGGTTATCCGTAAAACGCCACTGGGTATATCTCTAAAATTCTCAGCCCGAGCAAATAAATCATCCGTTGCAGAAATAACTTTCAAGGCATAGTGATATATTTCCTGCCCACATTCAGTAACCTGTAACATACGGGTTGTGCGAATGAGAAGGCGCTGATTGAGTTGAGCCTCCAGACGGTCAATTATTCTGCTGACAGATGATGGCGTCATAGACATTAGCCGAGCGGTTGCAGAGAAACTCCCTGTCTCAACTGTTTTAATGAAAACAAGCAGCGCTGGAATAAACCCCGTCAATTCGTTTTTGTTTTTCATATACTGGTCTTTGTAAATAAGGCATTCAACCAAGCTATCACTTTAACTTATGATGTACAAATAAGAGTACATGGCATGTTAGCCCGAATAAGGGTAATCCTCCGATATACACAATGGATTTTAAATTGCATTGTGGCGGCAAGAGCATCCCCAGAAGCATAGATAACCGTAATCTTATGAAAACGGTGACCAAAATGAGCAAACACAGCCAATAGGGAGGCAGTTTAAAAGAAGAATTGTATAAATACGCTTTTGTTTAACATACACAACTCTTTTGCATACAGAGCATCTAGTTAAATTATCATTGAGCCCTATGATGTTTAATGAAAGTGAGCATTAAATCACGAATAAAGATCATGAATTAATTCTAAATTTTATCAGGCAATGCCCAGCATCATTATTAAATTTTAAGCAAGGAATGATTAGCTGTGAATGCGGCTCGATTAATTATCAGGTGAACTTATGAGCAGTAATGAATTTGGATTGAAACGTTTTATATTTTCTCGTTTTCTTGGAACCTTGTGTGATCAGTTTTTACTTTTCGCCGTTCCGCTGACAATATTGCAGATAACAGGCTCATTAATGTTCGCTTCTTTAGCATTTGTTATTGAATGGGTTCCACGCCTGATCTTTTACCC
This sequence comes from Xenorhabdus santafensis, assembly GCF_033949405.1. Classification (NCBI taxonomy): domain Bacteria; kingdom Pseudomonadati; phylum Pseudomonadota; class Gammaproteobacteria; order Enterobacterales; family Morganellaceae; genus Xenorhabdus; species Xenorhabdus santafensis. Next base: position 3,042 of record NZ_VCDN01000157.1, read on the forward strand.
TTTATCTGGTTTTATAGCTGACAGAGTTAATCCTAAATCAATATTTTTCAATGTTGAGCTCGGGCGTACATTATTAATGCTGGCAGCATTTGTTGTGCTGATTTTTTATCCGACATTAACTTTCCCTGTATTGGCAACCATGATGACTCTTCTTTCTGTAGCTCATGCACTTAATTTTGTCGCCACAGAATCTCTCCTGCCCCGAAATATTCCGGCTGAAGAATTACCTAAAGCATTGTCAATGGTGCAAGGTGTTGATCAAGTCACTCAGATTTTAGGGCCAACTCTGGCGGCAATTATCGCTGCTTATGGCGGCATTAATACAGTCCTGGCTGTTGCCGCCGCAATTTTTGCCATTTCTGCAATTAATTATCTTTTTCTCAAATCACGCCAGATTAGTGTTGAAGATAAACTCAGTTTTAAATCATTAATCGATTCTAATAAGCAAGGAGCGCAAGTACTTTGGAAAAATAAAGTACTGCTGCATTTGTGCGGATTAACATGGGTCGTGAATTTGGTATACGGTGCCGCGTTGGTTGTCAGCGCCGCAGTGATCCTGGAAGAATTCCGCATGTCTGAACGATATTTTGGCATTTTGCAATCTTCAGCTGCCATAGCAACGATTGTCGCTTTCTTCTTTGTACCCAGTTTTGTTAGGCGCTTTGGGTTATCCACATTAGGAACAATCTCTTTTTGTGCAATGATATTGTCCGGAGCCTTGATGACAGTTTCAATGCATTATGCGTTATACCTTGTTGGTTATATGTTATTGATGGCTTTTGATGGTGTATTCAGCGTCTATTTGCGATCTGTCAGGAGCCAGATAATTCCTCAAGAGCATCTCGGGAAAACATCAGGCTTAATTGGATTAATGAATATGTCTTCGGTTCCTGCCAGCGGTGTTGCAGTTACTTTTTTGGCAGGTTATTTCAATCCATTGGAAATCATTGGGATCATTCTTGTCGTTGCTTTCATTTTAGGAATTGTATTAATTATCCTGGGGCGTCGGGCCTTTGGATATAAAAGCTGGCTGCCTCCAGTGATAACGACATAATCAGTGAAGTTATTACATGTTAATACGGGGAAATGGCATCGTTTCCCCTATTTTAATAGTTATGTGTGTCTGTGTTGTTCTACCAGAGTAACTTCCATTTTTACGCTAGCATTTATGTTGGTAACAGCAAGAGACTAACTTTGCCATCAACAAAACGTGGCAAACATAAGCGCATAAAGAAGGGTAAAACATTCTGCCCAATTAAGCCGTCCTTATCAGGCAATATGATTTTTTCTTATCAAGACTTCCTATGTTGCCAAGACAAACATTATGGTGATTTTAACTCCATATAATTCATCATAAGGGCATATCACGCTGGCTCATTATGTCTTCAATATTTGGGGTATTGCTAAATTAAGCAAATAAACCAAGTCATAAAAGTATCTTCAAAGAAAGATATCCTGTTAATGATTAGTTTACAGAATTTAATATTTCAATTGTATTGATTTGTATATTTATGTATATTTCATCCCGCATTAAATCAGCTTAAAGAGATAATTAAATAATGAAAAAAAATCTATTGATCTCAACCGTTTTGGTGGGATTGGCAATGACATCATTAACAGCAAATGCTAACGGAAAACATACCATTTCTGCAGGTTATGCACTGAGCAAATTTCAGGGTGAAAAAGACGAAGATCTTAAAGATCCAAAAGGTCTAAACGCGAAGTATCGTTACGAATTTAACGAGAACTTGGGTATCGTTGGCTCTTTTACCCGTACTACTCAAAAATATAACAGCACGGACAGTAGCTCTAAGCATTCATTTGATTTTTCATATAATGCACTCATGGCTGGGCCATCTTACCGCTTTAATGAATATGTCAGCATCTACGCTTTATTGGGCGCTGCTTATGCTGAAGCATCTGGAGATATCACTGACTATAGTTCTTATGGTTATACCAAAGACACTTATGGTGAAAACACCACATCAGCGGCTTATGGCGCAGGTGTGCAGTTTAACCCGATTTCAAATGTCGCGATTGATGTTTCATACGAATACACCAAACTGTATGAAGAAAAATTAGGCACATTCGTTGTGGGAATTGGATACCGTTTTTAATTTTTTGAATTAAAAAACTTGTTCATTCCTCAACCAGCGCCCTACTTCTTTGTTTGGGCGCTGGTTAAAAATCATTCCAATTTCGCTATTCTCTTTAACTTCCACAAGCATATCTAAAACTCATATCTCTAAAACTCGTCTGGCAATTTATCTTTCTTTATACGTGCCGATTCTCCTGTGAAAATACCTTCAATCATCACAACAATATCATGTGTGATAACACTAAATTATCAGCCTGTATCTCTATGTTCTGGCGCAATTTAGCTAGAAATGCTCTCAACACGGTAATTTTCTATAAATTGATCATCGAAAAAAAAGTAATTTTTTATAGTTAAAGTCAGCCAATCACACAATAACCTATATCATCTTGTTTTAATTGATAAAATAAAAAATCCATACCCTATCCCAAACAATGGGGCTGGCTATTTTACAAATTATGTGAAGATGCGAGTGAAACTGAATTTGGGATAGATTAAAAATTTATTCAGTCAAAAAATCGACAGTAAATAATATTTTTAAGGAAAAGTTTGAAAATTTACGGAGATAACGCTAAATAATGATTAAATCTCTTTATATAACTCAAATCAATAAAATTTTATTTAAAAACAAAACATTTTATATCAAACTGT
>NZ_VCDN01000158.1:0-279 GCF_033949405.1 Xenorhabdus santafensis
CGCGGCGCCGCTGACCGGTTTGCCGTTTTTATCCGTCAGTTTCAGGCGGATAACCGTCTGGGTTTTGCCATCAGCCACCATGGATTTATTGGCGGGTTCAAAACCGGAATCCGAAGGATTGACTGCCGAAGCGGTCACCAAAATCTGGGCTTCCATTCGCTCAGAAGCATTGCCCTGTAGGTCATAAGCCACGCCGGACAGACTGTAGGTGTTGTTGCCATCGGCATTATACGGTGGCAGGGTCAGCAGGTAATGCGTGCCGCCGCGCACCGATTCAGC
>NZ_VCDN01000159.1:0-1652 GCF_033949405.1 Xenorhabdus santafensis
GAATACCCTGTCCATCACGGCCGGGGAGGTGATTGAACTGACATGCGGTGCCAGCACCCTGCGCATGGATAGCAGCGGTAAAATTACGATTCAGGGCACGGAGTTCAAATTCGAGGCCAGCGGCCCGGTACAAATCACCGGCAAGGACATTGACCTGAACTAAGGAGCCACCTTGATGGAATTTCGTAACCTGACCCCGTTTGCGGTGATGAACTATTCAATGCTCGATGTGGACGATGTTGAGCACCATGTGACTGTCATGAAACTCGGCTATCAATTGCTGCCGGACAGTACCGGTCACTGCATCGCGGAATTGCTGCCTGCGCCGCCCCTGTGTTTGCAGGATGAATTCCGCGGACAGATGAATGCTTCGCAGGTATTGCAGGAAAGTGACCTTGCCCCGTTTAAACCGCGCTGTGATGTGATTATCAACGGCACGGCCTATGCGCCGAATAATCAACCCGCGACAGCGTTTCCTGTCCGGTTGCAGGCAACGAACAAGCAGGGTGAAACCCTGCTCGACAAAACCCTGACCGTGACCGGCGAGCGGGAATTTATCCGTGACACCAACGGCCACTGGCAATTGACCGACCCGCAACCCTTTACCACCCTGCCGATGGATTACCGCTACGCCTTTGGCGGCGAATGCAAAATGCAGGCAGACGACAAGGCGAGCGAGCACCTCAAGGAAAGTGACCGCCTGACCGCGGAACAACGTCAGCAACACCCGGACGGGGACAATGCGCCGCTGGCGCATGCCACCTGTGAAACTAACCCGCTGGGAAGGGGGTTTATCACGCCGTGGTATGCCGAGGCCAAACAACTCACTCGTTACCCGGCCCCGTGTATCACCCAACCGGATGCGCCGTTCACCGCCCAACATTTTGCGTCACAACTGACGGGCACATTACCGAATGATATGCCCGCCAGCCAACCGCAAGGCTTGGGCTTTATCGGTCGCCCGTGGCTGCCCCGCCGCCAGTTCGCCGGGACATACGATGACGACTGGCTCGCCCACCGTCACCCTTACCTGCCGAAAGATTTCGATTTCCGATATTGGAACGGGGCCCCGGCTGACCAGCAAATTGACTGGCCGGATACCGATATCTCACTGAGCCTGCAAGGCATGACGCCCAGCGGCAACCTGCACGTTACCCTTCCGGGGCATCGCCCGTTTATTTTGCTGCGGATGGAAAACGGCGCGCTGTTCCCCGTGCCGATGCGCCTCGATACGTTGATCCTCGACAGCGAAGCCATGACGGTGCACATCACCAGTCGGCTGAATTTTAAAACCAGCCTGCCGGTGCGAGTAGCGGAAGCGCGGTTTGAAATCGACCCCGATGCCCCATTACTCAAGCTCGCGCCCCCTGAATCTGAAAAGGAGACCGTCCATGGCGGATAACTACCTTGCCCGCACCGCAGGCGAATGGCTAATAGTCGGCATGCTGCCGGACGTGTGTAAAACCCCGATGGGGCCATCCACCCCACCGATCCCCTATCCGGTCATCGCCAAGCTGGCGGGCAGCGATACCCCTGTGAAATCAGTGCGCGCCAATGGGCAACCGGTGGTGGTCTTTGCCCAGAGCTTTGTGCCGCAGACTCTGGGCGACCAACCCGGTGTCGCCAATGGGGTGAAAAGCGGCACCGTGGGG
>NZ_VCDN01000160.1:0-303 GCF_033949405.1 Xenorhabdus santafensis
TTAGTACCCAACTGTTAACTCACTTAAAACAGCTCGCTGCAAACCTGTTTTATTATTTATTTCCTTTACCAAATTCACTCTAGTACATTGATTTATATCTGTAAAATTCGACCTGTATTTTCCCTCCCCGACATTCCCCGCAACGTTTAATTTCCTCTTGATTTTTCTAATTATTTTTTATCAATTTTCAAAGTTCGATTTCGAAAGTGAAATTTACTTAATTAATCGATTCATGTTGGTTGTTTTGTCCACTTTAGATTCCTTTATCAGTCATATCCTCCTCGGTTAACAGTTGGGTACTAA
>NZ_VCDN01000161.1:0-1091 GCF_033949405.1 Xenorhabdus santafensis
CAGGGTTCGCAATACCGGAGATCAACCAATCCGGCGAGGCCGAAGCCTCCCCTACCTGAACCGCCATAGAAAAGGCGAATGCAAGCGCACTGGCAGAAACATCCTACCAGTGGGTCGATCATTACAGGGTTGCGAATCCCTGCCATTGGATTGTGCCAATGGCGAGGTTACTTTAACGGATTGTTTTATCTATCTCAATAACTGAACTGCTAAGTTGAACGACTATAAACCCGCTCCACATAACGCCCGCGACCATCGCCGTGTCCCAAATCCATTGAAACCAATGCCCTTGACTCTTGATGACTAAAACCATTTTGTTGATAAAACACCAGTGCTTCCTGCGCCCATGCATACCGCAAACTATGAGGAGAGTGGTAGCCCTTTAACCCAATCTTTGTAGTATGTGCGCGCCAGTAGTTCATGGCCTGCTTGAGATCTGGCTTATCAATCAATCTGCCACCTCTCTGCTCAGTCACTGCAATGGCCTGTTCTACAGCCTCTTTCACCGCCGCAACATCCAATACACGGGTTTGCCTTGGTCGGCCGCCTTTTGTACCAAAAACAACATGCAATTTTGGCTCTGGTTGTTCTAATTGTTTTCGCCAGCTTTCCAATGAAGCACTACACTGCACCGCTTCCTGAGAACGCAGCCCCATCAAGCGGGCAAGTTTCAATGTGACGGCGAATCCAGCATCACGCTCAAGGGCTTTCTGATACACAGTCTGAAACGTGGCATCAGAGATCGCCTGCTTCGTGCCGGCGCGGCTGGCTCCATTTAATCCCAACGCCTTATTGCTCAAACTCGGAGAGGTTTCCAGTTTCTCCCTGCCTGCCATGCGGAAAATATTACGCAGAGCGGACATTTCATTTTGCACCGTTCGCTTAGCGACCCCCTGCGATAAACGGGCATCAACGTAATGCTCCACATGCTTGGTTTTTAAATGGCCAAGGCTTTTAACTTGAATATTCAAACTCAATAACAACGCCCCCAAACGCCCCGCGATCCGAATGCGGTCATGACAGGTTTTATGGCTGCCACCGCCCTGTCGGGCAAAAAATTTTAATTCCTTAATCAATCGGCTCATCCGTTT
>NZ_VCDN01000162.1:0-3633 GCF_033949405.1 Xenorhabdus santafensis
TGCCGCCTGATACTGGTAAACTTGTTGCCCTTTCTTGGGGCGGTAGCGGGAAAGCAACAAATGACCTTGTAGCAAGTTGTCACCTAATATGGCGGGGTGTTCTTCAAGCAGTTGCCAGTCTTTTAGACCGTTTTTCAACAACGTCTTCTGGCGGGTGAGGTAACCGGCTAAATCTTCTCCCTCATTTAGCTGGTCGCGGCTGATATTCAGTGCAGGCACATTAGGCGCGATAATAATATTGACGGTCTGTTCCTGATAACCTTCCGGTAGAGTAATGCTGCCTTCCGAGAACAGGCAGCGTGGGCGTGTTTCCATATTTCCCTTGCCTTTTTAAAAATAAATTTATGTTTTAGTAACATGATTAAAGGCAGGATATAACAGCCACATTTATGAGTTCCAGAGTGAATAAGGAATCCGCACGGAAATTGTGATTAACTTCTATTTATAAATAAAATCAGATTATTACCTAGTGTCAATTTAACTTAATACTTCAAATTAAAACCGCACTGACGCGCTGCGCTTGTCTTCTCTGATTTGTCTGGCTAATGCATTAACCAGACAAATCAGAGATCTTGAAGAACACCATACCCGCCAGAAAAACCTTTTTATTTAACCCCCCCTATTAAAGAATTAGTAATAAAACTGTTCACCCTGTTCACCTCTAAATATTTTTATTTAAATTCATAGTGTTAAAGGGTGACGATTTGAAATAAAACTCATCACCACTCTTCACCCAACCCTTCACCCTTAAATCTGAAAAAGGTGAACAGGGGTGAAGACTTGTGAACAGTTTAAAAATAACTGTTCACCCTTCAATATATTGATATATATGGTTTAAATTACAGAGTGAACAGGGGTGAACACTTTTCTATATTTTTCATAAAATCTCATTAGGGTGAAAAAAATTATTCTTCTGGCAGGCTATCCCTTACCAATTGAGGCATTCATTCGATAGCCGTGTCGATATTCAGATTCAGATTGCTGCGAATGCCCTGTTTGCTTTTCTTACGCAGGTAAAGCTGGTTGTATTCGGCCAGTGCACCGGGCATATCCATACCGAATCGGGTCACAGAAACCGGCTTGTTCAGGTTATTGCCTTTCATATAGGCAAGGTAGGCGTGATAGAGGTATTTGCGAGGATTGAACGGCACGATTTCCGCATTGCCGATTAGCAGGCCATCTGCTTCATGAGAAGCCACCAGATAACCGCAAAAATCGACCAACGGATCTGTACCCCGTTTGATATCTAGCGCCTCTCCAGATTTTTGTTGCTCTGCCAATAAACGCCTTGCAGTTTGTGGATCAGCAAACCGATGAAGCAGTTGCCGGATAATGATAGGCAGTTCTGCCGCGATTTTGTCCCGCAGAAGCGGATCACGTTCATTCTCTGGCACCACTTCGGAGAAGTTGAAAATCACCCGACGCCGCGACACTCCGCCACTGCGATCACTGAAACTCATGGCGTTATTGTTCACCGCCAGCACTACAGCAGGAATGCGGGTTGAATAGGGTTGTTTGTGCTTGGGGTCAATGGCGACTTCATCCCCGCCTGTAATGGCTTTGATGCCGGAGCCATCGCCCACATAGCGGGTCTGGTCGGGCAGAATAATTAACGAATACCCAACAATCAGCGCACGATCCCGTGGGTTTTCCAGTGCGGCCATGCTTGCAGAAACAGTATTGCCTTTGCCCGCCAGCATTGTGCAGATTTCAGCAAAGATGCTTTTGCCACTGCCTCCGGCACCGGTGACTTCCAGAAATAACTGCCAGTCGTAACGGTTTGCCAACACCATAAACAGCGCGGCCAGTACTCTTTCGGCTTTGCTTTCACAATTAGCAGTTGCTCGATTGAGCCAGCACCAAAAATGTGGTGCATGGCTTTGCAAGCTTTCCCCCGAAATCTGGGAATTGAATTCAACATCATTAGCAAGCAGCAGCCAGTCATGTTTATGATGAGGACGAAATTGGCCGATTTTCAGATCAAATACCCCATTACGGAACCCGATTAAATGGCGTTCTGGCAGTTGCATCATGGGAAGCTGTAGTTTCAGAGCATCCACGGCAGCACTAATACCATGTGGCGAATATGGCATTTTCTCTTCCATAAAAGCTGCCACCATTTCCCGCTGTAAATCGCGGTTACTGACTGGACACCAGACAATGCCATCATAGTGATGAACGGTTTCCGAAGCGCCATCCAGTGCCAAATCACCGTCATAACGTGCCAGTAACACTTCTCCGCGCTGACTGGCTCCCATCTGACATAAGGTCAGTTTTGACGATTCGGCACCATTAGGCTGAGTGACCGCTTTTTTCGTTATGGGTGCCGGTTGATAAAGCCCTTGAGCAAACGCCAGCTTTGCCGTTTCTACACCGTGTTGTTGGCGATAATCATCCCAATCGGCCTTATGCTCTGTCGGCGGCAATGTGATCCAGCCATTAACCGCAACGGCCGCTTTTTCTGCCGAGATTTTGCCGATATTCACTTTCGGTTTGCCGCTCTTATTCAGTTCATCTGGATGATGCCAGTCATTATCTGCGGCAATAATGATTTTCGTGCCCGGCCAACGTTTCCTGACTGATTGCGCAACGGAGATTAAATTGCCTGCATCCAGCGCCACGAGAACAGTCCCTTTGCAGAGTTGGTTAACCGTGAGTGCCGTGGCGTAACCTTCGGTAATGATGACTGTGTCAGGGTGTTCTTCCAGCGCGGACAGAGCAATAAACGCGCCTTTCTTCTTACTGCCAGTGAGTAATTTTTTCTCACCATCCGGTTTGATGATCTGCGCACCTGTGACTTTTTCGTCCAGTGTTGTGAGTCGCAACACTGTCGAATTATCGGCCAACAACCTCTGATTAAGGCAATGCAGTCCTTTGGTGATCAGATAGGGCGATTGTCCGGCAACTGTTTGCGCCATCAGAGCTGCCACTCTGTCGGCAATCGACTGTGTTGTTTGAATGTTTTTTTTGGCTGGTTTAGGCTCGGGGAAAGGTAATGCCAGTACATCCGCAACGATTTTCGCCGCCTCAGTGATCGAAATTCCTTTGGTTTTTGCCACTAAATCCAGCCCATCGCCATAATTTGGAGTGTCACACTGGCGACAATGCCAGTTGCCATGATTGTGATCGTCAATAAAGTGAAAACGGTCAGTGCCGCCGCAGATCGGGCAGGCACCATGTTTATCTTTTGCCGGAATATCAATACCACAGGCAGGCAGGATATTTCCCCAATGATACATAGCAGATTTTTTAACGGTTTGGATCAGGTGGAGCGTTTTTTGACGAGTGGTCTTATCCGAAAGTGTAAATTTAGGGTGAGTTTGGGTATGCTGTATATCAGCCATCATCGTTACCTCAATTAACGGTTGTTGGTCAGACGCCTCAGATGTGTTCGAGCACTCTGGGGCGTTGTTTTTTATATTACGTTTCTTCTGTTATGTGTTATACCGCTCGTGATCCTGCGATCCGTTGCGCTATCCAGTGATCAATCTCTGACTCAATAAATGCGATGGAACGGGAACCGAGTTTAATTTGTTTCGGGAATTCTCCATCGCTGATCAATTTGTAAATCCACGCCTTGCTATAACCCGTTCTGCGCTGAACTTCCGGCACACGAATAAGATTTTCTTTCGG
>NZ_VCDN01000163.1:0-254 GCF_033949405.1 Xenorhabdus santafensis
GTTTACCAGTATCAGGCGGCATTTCAGCGGGATGAGAAAAAAGTGCTGATTTTTACCCTGTCATCCCAGCAGGCATTCACTGACTCACAGCGGCAGTGGCTGAATGATTGTCTGACAAGTTTCCAGTTCTAGGGAGAGAACGCTATGCCAGAAGCAGCAAGGCTTGGAGATACGATCGGCCATTCCAGTGCAATGGCCGGGTTGATTGGTGGAACTATCATCGGTTCTCTGATTTCAGCCGCAGGCGGGATTGC
>NZ_VCDN01000164.1:0-210 GCF_033949405.1 Xenorhabdus santafensis
CAGTTTGAATTGACCATTACAATATGACATAACATATTATCAAGCCGACTGGTTCAACTATAAACCCATCAATTACGACATCTACGCGATTAACTTCGACGACTACTCCCCGAAGAACAACAACGGTCTTGAACTCATCTACATTGATGACCGGGTGGAAAAGGACGGCAGCATCACGATTGAGACGTTCCACTATCAGCACAGTCATTT
>NZ_VCDN01000165.1:0-3587 GCF_033949405.1 Xenorhabdus santafensis
TGAAAGACGAAGCGTATAGATGTTTATTAGGGTGGTGATAGAAAAAAGATATCAGCACTAACAACAATAAAATAACGATACCATATGTTTTTAACCTAAAGGGCAGTACGGATACATCAGATACAACTTAATGCCAAAAAAATGGACATACATTTCACTCTGATTACCTAATAACATGTCGTGGGGATAATACATCTATAAGGCTGCACCTACTCTTTCGAAAAGAGGGGGATGATATCAACACATTATCAAATGATTTTCTAAAAAATTTATTTTTATACCTATAGATAAGTGAAGTTTTATCTTAAATAGTAATGGAGACAAATGATGAAAATAATTGGAAATAAGAGCCCTCTTGAAAGACCCATTCTGCCACAAAAAGACAAGAATGGAGTCCTTGATGTTAGCCTAATGCAAAATGACTTTATGTTGGTTGTTATTGAGCATTTTGATAATGAAAGACTAAAATCAGAAATAAAAGTATTATTAAATGATGTTGAGATGGAATTTTATTTTTTAGAAGAAAACATTCCATTCACTGTACATATCACAATACCTTTTTCCAACATTTCCGATGGCGATTATATCGTTACTTATACGGTAACTGATGCCGCTAATGTCAGATACTCTAAGCCTTCACATGTTAAAATAGCTAATACTGGGCGTGCGCCAATACCGTCCCTTTATTTGACAATGGGTACAAAAGAAAATGATTCTGGCGCAACTTCAAAACAGAGTGTGATAGCACATTATTGTAATGCCCCAACAATTGATCAAATCCAAATCAAATTTTATATGGCTGCACGTATGCCCGTCAATTCTAAACTTTACACCTATATGACCACGAGTGATGGCGATTGGTCACCTATAATTATATTACCGACTACAGCTAAGGATGGCGCTTATGTTATTATTACAACTCACGCTGAATATAATGGATTAGTCTCTAAATCCAGTAAGCCATCCGCTGATCTTACTATAATAAGATATAATACATATATGTTTCAATACTCAACTGACACTAGGCAATGGAGTGATTACTCTGGAAATAATGATTTTCCTACCAGTGGTGATGATGTAATATATATGACGCCAAATGATATAATTCCAGCCGCTTATTTCGTGGGAACTGGTGGTCTTCCGCAAGATGTAAAACCTACTGGCCCAAATGGCCAGGCAATAACGGAAATTACAAGTGATAAAGTAGAGCATTTGACTGTTTTTGCTACTCTACTCGAAGAGCTAACTATACATGATAGTATAGAATTTAATTTTATACCTTAATATAATAAAAGGGCTGTCCTAGATGTTTAATATAATCTAGGGTAGTTCCACTATAATAGAGGGTTATACTTGGGATGATTACATACAATAATATAAAACAGTGATTTTTTTAAAATACATCAAATAATTCAAGTGTGACAATAGATGTCTATGAGGGCAGCGATAGAAAAAAGATATTGTTCTTAGCAACAATAAAGTAATGATACTATATAATGTTAACGTAAAGGGCTGTACGAATATATCAGATATAAAATTGGGTTTTACAACTAACCAGAGTGATAGCATACAAGACTGAATTTAGATTGATGTGTAAAAATACCAATTAATCCTTTAATGGGGCAGCGTGGCGAATCTGTTGTTAAATAATATATTTAATTGCAGGAAATTTAAGGAGAAAACGGTCATGCATTTCACTCTGATTATTTAATAATATGCCGTGTGGATAATATCTCTATAAGGTTTCACCTAATCTTTCGAAGAGAGGTGGGTGATATCAACGCATTATCAAATGATTTTCTAAAAAATCTATTTTTGTACCTATAGATAAATGAAGTTTTATCTTAAATAGTAATGGAGAAAAATGATGAGCATGATTGAAAATAGCCCTTTTCAAAGACCCCTTCTACCACAAAAAAGCAGTCATGGAATTCTTGATGTTAGTCGAATGGGAGTTGATTATCTGTTGGTTGTTATTGAACTTTTTGATGATAAAAAACTGAAATCAGAAATAAAAGTATTGTTTAATGATGTCGAGATGGAATTTTATTTTTTAGAAAAGCATGTTCCATTTAATATACATATCAAAATACCTATCTCTAACATCTCCGATGGCGATTATGTCATTACTTATACGGTAGCTGATGCCGCTAATGTCAGATACTCTAAGCCTTCAAATCTTAAAGTAATTAATAGTGGGCGTGCGCCAATACCGTCCCTTTATTTGACAATGGGTACAAAAGAAAATGATTCCGGCGCGACTTCAAAACAGAGTGTGATAGCACATTATTGTAATGCCCCAACAATTGACCAAATCCAAATCAAATTTTATATGGCTACACGTATGCCCGTCAATTCTAAACTTTACACATATATGACCACGAGTGATGGCGATTGGTCACCTATAATTATATTACCTATTACAGCTAAGGATGGCGCTTATGTTATTATTACATCTCACGCTGAATATAATGGATTAGTCTCTAAATCCAGTAAGCCATCTGCTGATCTTACTATAATAAGATATAATACATATATTTTTCAATATTCAACTGACAGTAGGCAATGGAGTGATTACTCTGGAAATGATAATGATTTCCCTACCAGTGGTGATGATGTAATATATATGACGCCAAATGATATAATTCCATCCGCTTATTTCGTGGGAACTGGTGGTTCTCCACAAGATGTAAAAAAAACTGGCCCAAGTGGTCAGGCAATAACGGAAATCACAAGTGATAAAGCAGAGCACTTGGTTGTTTTTGCAACGCTACTCGATGAGCTAACTATACATGATAGTGTAGAATTTAATTTCAGACCTTAATATAAAAATGGGTTCTACTGTATTGCTGCTCCGGCAGATTTCATCCATCCGCCACCACCACAGTCTTACAGTGTATTTGTGTTGGCGGAATACCTTATTATGATCTATTTTCGGCGGAAAACATATCAGATCATATTGGTTCCTAACGGTTAAAGTTGAATTGATTTAACAAATCTTCACATTTAATCCCTCATTGCGGCTTATACTCTGGTGAAATATATTTTAAGATAAAAAAATGGTAAATAGCGAGTGAGTTTTATTATTTCAATATTAATGGCCAATTTTAGTTTAATCAACCAAAACACTGGAGTTGAAAAATTAATAGAATATAATCAGTGAAGTCAGTAGCAAAATTTGATCATGACGATTAAACCAATTTTAAATTGATATGTAAGAATGCCAATTAATCTTTTAATAGGGCAGTACCGATAATCTATTTTTCAATATCAGATTTAATTGTATACAATTAAAGAAAAAAGCGGTCATGCATTTCAGCCTCATTATCTAAAAAATTATTTTTATACCTATAGATAAGTGAAATTTTATCTTAAATAGTAATGGAGATAAATGATGAGTATTATTGTAAATAGTTCTCTTGAAAGACCCATTCTACCACAAAAAAATGATAATGGGATTCTTGATGTTAGTCTAATGCAAAATGACTTTATGTTGGTTGTTATTGAGCATTTTGATAATGAAAGACTAAAATCTGAAATAAAAGTATTATTAAATGATATCGAGATGCTTGCATTCACATAATAAG
>NZ_VCDN01000166.1:0-254 GCF_033949405.1 Xenorhabdus santafensis
GGAGGGCTGAATGAAACATTGGTTATTATTCTTTATTCCTCATTTCATCACTGAAGATGTCGTTTTCGAAGAGCGTGGTGATGGCTACTATCCTGTTTGCTGTGCTGAAGATGTGCAGGAAGGAGAATATTTTCCCTATGTGGGCACGATGAGATCAATAGCATTTATGAATAGGGGATATACCCCTCGGCTAATTGGCGAGTTACGTAAATTTACACCCCAGAGCAAATGATTCTGGGGTGGTGGGTATAAGG
>NZ_VCDN01000167.1:0-3871 GCF_033949405.1 Xenorhabdus santafensis
TTGATTAAGAGTTATGCTAAAAATATATCACTACTAATACTTATTGTATAAAAACAGTTAATTATCAGCCTTATATAAAACTCTTGGTTACTCCTAAATACCCACCTTTACCTCTCTATGGTATCCTATAGGAATCCTAGGATTCTAAACAAGCTAACTGATTTATCACGTAAGTGGATTAACAGGTAAAAAATGGAAGCCTTCAAATTTACGAAAAGTGTTATTGAATCTCTGTCAACCCCCGAACAAGGCAAGCAAGATGAATACCGTGATACGGTTATTAACGGATTACGTTTACGTGTCGGCGCTTCTGGTAAGAAAAGTTTTTGTGTAACCAAAAAGCGTAACGGTAAATTCTATCGTTCTACATTAGGGCGTTTTCCTGATCTCACTGTAGAAATGGCTAGAACGAAAGCCCTTGAGGTATTAAGAGAGGTTGCTACAACGGGGCGTAATCCTAACGATCTCCGCAAAGAAGAAACAATAAGTAAAAGCACATTGCAAGATGCTTTGAACGCCTATTTAATTAACAGAGATAAAAAAATTAAGGAAAAAACAAAAAAACAATATCAGGCAACACTTCTTAATTATTCTGGCGATTGGCTGGAAAAACCTATTGCAAATATCAGCCGTGAGTTGGTGGAAAAACGACATAAAGATATCACCGAAGGTACAATCTGGTTTGGTAATAAAGCAAGTTTAAACCGTTCAAGTGTTGCTTCGGGTTCAAAATCCAGTGCTGATTTATGGGCTAGATATCTGAGAGCAGTTTATCGGTTTTCTCAAGACCATTTTCGTGATTCTGATGGAAAAATTATTTTACCTGATCCTCCCACCACGGTATTAAGTACTAAAAGACAATGGCATGGAACTAAAAGGCGCACCAGTAGAATTAGAAATAATGATTTAGGTCGCTGGCTGGATGCTGTAGAGTCGGTTCGTCAAGATGCGGAAAAGTGCCTCGATAATATGGCTATTTCTGTATGTGATGCACTTAATGTTGCTCTTTTCACCGGATTACGCAGGGCAGAAGTATTTGGGCTTAAATGGGATAGAGTAAATATTAGTGGTCGATTTTTCTGGATAGATGAAACTAAAAATGGCGATCCATTAGAACTTCCTATAACTGATACGTTATTAGATATTTTTCAGAGACGCTTACAATTACGTAAAAATAATAATATTTACGTGTTTCCCAGCACTAAAGGTGGAGTTGTGACAGATCCGAGACGAGTGATTGAACAAATCATGAAAGCAACACTACCTGCTTTTAATCCAAATAATCTACAATTAATAGAATTTAAATGCCACGATGCTCGCCGAACGTTTGGCAGTATTGCTGAATTAACGGGGGTTGGCTCTTATATTTTAAAGCGCCTTATGAATCATCGTACATTAAGAAGTGCTGATGTAACTCAAGGATACTTACATTATTCAGCAGATGAACTTCAAGAGCCAGCTAAAAAAATAGAGCAGGCTATATTGCGACATGCTGGCATTTTGAAAGAAACAGATAATTTAGAACAGCGAATTATTTCTATTTTGGACGGAATGAGTGCTTCGGAAAAAAGAAGAATTCTTTCCCTATTATCAGAACAAAAAAACCTAAAAACAGATTATGAAGAGCAAGATGTTAAATAGAATCTCATAAGAGCAACATAACTCTAGAGGCTAATAACTGAACAAGTTGGGTTCAATACTTGTTCAGATCATGTTATGGAAAACTTACTTCCTTACTGTACAAAATGTTATACAAGGTGACCTGCTATATTTAATCGCTATTTATAAATAATCTATCACTATTAATAATCAATAATACATAGTGATAAAAATGAAATTATATTCTTCCTCAGCAATCCTAGAAAAATTCACCAGAGCAGAAGCAGCAGTTTATCTTGGTGTCACTCCACAAACTCTTGCTAATTGGGCACATACAGGAAAAGAGAGAATCCCATATCATAAAGTAGGGCGGAAAGTAATTTATTTTAAATCCGATCTTGATGGTTATTTAGCATCTACTCGTCGTGTGCAAACAGCATAACAATATAGAAGAAAATGAGAACATTTTCTAATGGAGTGGAAAAAAGAGGATAGCACGGTGAATGCTATCCTTAGTTTGCTATCTTTTTGATAGTTAGTTAACTACCAAATGCGTTGTTGGTCAGCTAATTATTGCTCAGATGGTGCTTTGGTTTTGCGTTGGCGTCGTTTAATCTCACCGGACATCGCTGCAATTATGAATTGTGCGGTACTTTCGCCTTCTTCTTTTAATTTTTCCATCAGCTCAACAAGTTCATGTGGTACACGAGCTTCTAACTTTTTTGACTTTGCGTTTACTGCTTTTGTTGCCATATCTGTATCCGTTGATAGTTGGTGGCTGACAGTATACACAAAATATATTTGTAAAAAAGAATTGACGTGGCTGACACCTGAAAATAACATAGTGGCTGACACCTCGAGTCATTTAGGAAATAAAAATAGCAACGCCCCGAAGTGCAGCAACACTATCGAGGCGTTTAACCACAACGTAAAAGGTACTTACGCTATGGCTGATATACAGCATATCCAAACTCACCTGAAATTTACATTCCTAATTACATTGGATAATCAAAGTCTGATAGATATTGATGCCATGTGTCTTATCGCTATAAGGAAGGAGATAAGTCATGTTTAAGATCATTATCACCACCACAGATCAGCATACTGGCGAGATAAAAAAAGAAACAATCCGTTACAAATACAAGACATTGCGCGGTGCAGAGAAAGCCGCCATGCGTATTCGTCATTCTTGCATACCAGATGATAAATCTATCGACATTGAAATAGTCAGAGCGTACGAACGGAGATCGCCTATTTCTCTTTCTCAGGCCATGCACAATACGGGGCTGGCAACTTCTTTATTTGGCGTCATTCTTGAAAAGGCCAAAGACGAATGTTCTATTGATTTAAATAACCTGATTGCGCTGGCCTGTGATATCAATCAAGACGTCTATCATGCACTCTGCGCGGCTGTCTATGGAGAGGAATAAATCATGAGTCAACGTTCCTCACAGCCTAAAAGCCCTACGGAAAGCCGCCCGATAGACATTATCCGAACAGTGAAACAATCCGCCATGAATCACTGGCAAAGCCTGTTGCCAGCTTGTGGTGTAGATGTTCCGGCAAAGGGGAAGCATGGCGCTTGCCCGATATGCGGTGGTACTGACCGTTTTCACTTTATAGATGATAACCATCATGGCGACTGGCATTGTCGCCAGTGTGATCAGCCCAATCACGGCGATGGTTTGGATTTAGTGGCAAGAGCTAAAGGTATCACAATTCTGGCGGCGGCTAAGCAGGTTGCTGATGTGCTGGCAATGGCGTTACCTGAACTCAAACCAGTTAAAGAGCAGCATCTAACAGTAAAACCCATTGCAGAACGGATCGCGGTGCTGGTGGCAAAATCGATAAGGGGAGAATCTCAGTATTTGGTGAAAAAGGGGCTGCAATACCCCAATCAGCGGTTATTGCAGGATTCTCTATTGCTGGTAACTCAGACACTAAATAACACCAATACGGGCGCACAAATCATCAAGCCTAACGGCGAAAAACGCCTTGTTTCCGGCACCCAGAAGAAAGGGAGCTTTATTCCGGTATCTGAAATTACCGGAATGGCGGACACCATCATCATTACCGAAGGTTACGCGACAGCGCTGACCGTCAACCAGTTACATAATGGTGTGGTGCTGGCTGCCATTGATGAAAGTAATTTACTGAATGTTGCCGAATTGGTCAGAAAACAGTGGCCTGAATCAAAAATCATTCTTGCTGCCGACAATGACTGGCACGCACAAGGCGAACGAGACAAAAGCGGCAAGCTCAAAAAGAATGT
>NZ_VCDN01000168.1:0-2364 GCF_033949405.1 Xenorhabdus santafensis
GCAGGCTGAAGCATTCTTACATGATGATCTCCAACCTATTTACACCACATTAAAGCAATGGGTTAAAGTCCCCTTGAATCAAGGTCAGTTCGATGCCTTGTGCTCATTTATATTCAATTGTGGCAGCGGTAACTTTTTGGGCTCCACGTTATTGAAGAAGCTCAATCAAGGTGACTACACCGGCACAGCGGCAGAGTTTTCCCGATGGAATAAAGCAACAGGCAAGGTGATGCGTGGATTGGATAATCGCAGGGCATCAGAAGCCAGATGTTTTTATCATGAAGTTCAATTTCACCAAGGGTACGGTTATTGCGCTGATCATTGCTTCAGCAGCAGCCTTTTTATACCGCTCTGGATACAAGAAGCAACTCGGTATCAATAACGACCAGGTAACTGAAATCCAGCAACTAACTGACACCATTAATTACCAGAACACGCATATTGAAATGCTGCATGAACTGGATAGCAAACACACTCAGGAACTCGCCAATGCCAAGACTGAAATTGACACTCTTCGGGCTGATGTTGCCGCTGGTCGTCGCAAGCTGCGCATCAAAGCCAATTGACCCGTGCCTGAAACCACTCCCTCCGGCAGCGTGGGTAATGCAACCACCGTCGAACTCACTGGAGAAGCTGGATCAATTGTTCTCGATATCCGGGAAAGCATCATCAACGATCGAGCAAAATTAAAATATTTGCAGGAATATGTGAGGAATCAATGTCGATGAAACAGGATATTCAAAAATCATCGGTTAATATCATCTTTTGCTGTTTATTCTGGTTTTCAGAAATCGCCAAATTTCAGGAGAAAATAGAATTGCGATCAACACAAAAAAAAGCAAGATGAATTCAATTTCAAGTCCACCAACAAAGATGCCTAATACCAGAAACGCAGTCACCATCGCTCTAATTTCAGTGAGACAATCCTTTATTATTCTGATAAATAAGCGTTTAACCCATTGCCAAAACATAAGTAATATCATTGTTTATTGTGGTAACTGATTAATTGTGGGTATTTTGTTGTTCCGCTTCTTTGGCGATGGCAGTAATCAATTTTCTGTAATGAAAGAACCAAATGATAATGCCTGCAAACATACCGTAGAAAAGAGAAAAAAGGTATATAGGTCCACGATATTCCAGTAAGGCTCGAAGTGAATATTCTCCCCGAAATATTCTTTCGAATACGTCACTCAGAAGATAATCACGAAGCACTAATGCTACTGGTAATGCCAAGCCTAAGTATACAGTTAACCGTGAAAGCATAATGAGTTGAACCTTAGTCTCTTTTTTCATCCTGAATTATCTCCTTGATAGTTGAGAGCTAATGGTATCAGTAATTTCATCAATCTATCTGTTACGCAGGTGTTTTTTTTTTGCTATCTAGAGGCCAGAACATGCCACCCCGTGTCCCTCGAGCCTGCCGTAAGTCAGGCTGCCCCAAGATTACCACTAACCGCAGCGGCTACTGCACTGACCACCAGCACACAGGTTGGCAACATCACCAACAGGGCAAAAGCCGACACGCTCGCGGCTATGGCAGTCAGTGGGATAAGCTCAAAGTTTCAGTCAAACAACGGGATAACCATTTGTGCCAACACTGCTTACGGCAGGGACGAGCGGTCACAGGTACAAAGCGTATGGCGGCACTGATGAGCTGAGCAACTTGCAATTGTTGTGTGAAGCCTGCCATAGACAGAAGACCGCGACAGAGCGACTACGCTGAAGGTTGAGTGAATAATCATTTTCAGCGTAATCATCTTGAATTCCATCGTTACAAAGGGAGGGGCGGGTCAAATCTCTGCCACTCTTGTCCCAAGGGACTGCCACCTTGGGTCTTTTTTTATCCCCGCGAAAAATGAAATTTAAATCCGATACCTTTTTACCCCCTCTTTTACTGTTTTTAAACTCGGGAGGTGCTGTGTATGGCGGGAACGGCGGGCAAATCAGGTCGTCGCCCTAAACCGACGGCACGCAAGACACTGGCGGGCAATCCGGGTAAGCGAAAACTGAATCGGGATGAGCCGAGTTTTATCCCATTGACGAGCGTATCACCGCTGAATTGGTTTGCCGACAATGACATGTCGCTGGCCGTGGTGATGTGGGAGCTGACCAGCAAAGAATTATGTACGCAAGGGTTACTCTGCGTCACGGATCTCGCAGTATTGGAACGCTGGTGTGTGGCTTACCAGTTCTGGCGAAATACTGTAATAAATATCGCCCGGCAAGGGAATACGGTCACCGGTGCAACGGGTGGGCCAATTAAAAACCCGGAGCTGACCGCTAAAAAAGAGCAATAATCTGAAATGGATTCCACTGGTGCCATGTTGGGCTTAGATCCGAGCAGCCGTCAGGTAAGGTAAGAAG
>NZ_VCDN01000169.1:0-1872 GCF_033949405.1 Xenorhabdus santafensis
TATCGATTTCAGCGACACCGTCTGCCCGTTCGGCAAGGTCACATCCACCGCGCCGTTCTGTGACATCCATCTGTCCATGTTCTGGAGGAACTGGACGATATAGCTGTTAATCGCCACCATATGCCGAACGCCATCTGCGGCAGAATCAGGCACAGTAATCTGTATCTGATAGGTGACGTTATTCAGGGTGGTGCTGACTTTATCTGCTAACACCAATTCAGTATCAGAGTTCACCGCCTGGATCAGGTGTAACAGGTTATCCTTGCCGGACTGGATTAACATGATTTGCCCGGGGGCAACGCTGTTAATATTCGCTTTAAACTTTGTGCCTGTGCCACGGACAATAGCTGACCCGGACACCGTGCTGATTGTGCCTTGTGAATAGTACATAGATGGGTTCCTGAGAGGTTAGAAGTAGTCGTCGAAGTTAATCGCGTAGATGTCGTAATTGATGGGTTTGTAGCTAAACCAGTTCACCTGAAAATATTCAAAATCCATCTTGCCCGCTTCACTTATCGAGATGGTATTGCCGGAGAACTTGAAGCCTGAATCAGCAAAGCGCCACATATTCCCACCAGTATTCTTAACCAGTTTTGCCAGTCGGTTAACGTGTATCATCGGTCTAGCGATGGTTGGGCTTGCCCCTTTTCCGTCTCTGACAGGTATCATTTCCCCCAAGAAGAACGGCGTATAATAAGAGGAATACGTTAGGTGCCCGGAGGCGTTATAAATGGCAATCCCCCAGTCTGGTTTTTGCAACGGGAAACCGCTGGAGAAAATCACCACATGCACATCGCAGGCAACATCGTTATTCACAATGACCTTATCATGCGTCATGCCAATTGCAGCACCGGGGGTTTCTGTACGGGCAAAGACCAGACATTGATTCCGGTTCGGGATAGAATCCGGCACCCGCCATTGCCCGTTTTTCCCTAATGAAAATCGCCCCCGATAGACGCAATACCCCAATCGATTTTGGTCTGCAATGGTCGATACTCCGTTCATTCCCGCCAGCTTAATACCAAAAGACTGCGTGTATTTTGGGTAGCCACAGACCTGAATGTAAAACGTCTTGTCGCTGTCAAAGAAAGGGCTAAATTCATAGAACGTGTCATTCATTTCGATATTCAGATATTCCCCGTCCATGTCCATGCGCTCTATCCGGCGGTCGACAATCACAGACTGCAATCCCTGCTGTCCTACCATCACTGTTTTTGTTGGAATGAGGACAATGTTAAAATTACGAGCCTCGGGAATGTGAAATGACTTTTTGTAGTAATACCTGCTGCCTTCCCTGCCATTGATAGCGACCGTTTGTAATAAACTCAACATTTGCGCCCTGTCAGAATCCAGATAATAAGATTTCCCACCATCACCGGGGTGCACCATAATGCCTAATCTGTCACTCATATTTTCCCTACCTTCACCCTTAAGGCCCCGCCGTTGTCATAGACTGCCAGCCCTGTATGGTCTAAGGCTATCCGCGCTCCACCCGCTGCACTCTTCATCTCGAATGCTCCATTCTTTGGCAAATTCCAGCCACCATGAGGCCAGTTATCCGACCGTATTCCATCGGCAATTTTTGCCATCGTGATGGAGGCATCCTTGATTTTCGCCCCATCAATGACCGCTGTACCAAGAAAGGCTTCCTTGATAAAGACCTGCCCGTTTTTAATCACAAATACAGATTCAGATTTCCCATTGGTCGGATTCACCACGGTAAACTGGTTAGCCCTGACACCGAAATGTGTCTCCACCTTGCCGTTCTTGACCTCAGCACCGATTACCATGCCCGCTTTATAAAACTGGCCGTTGTGGTTGATACCGGCTCCAATATCATGGATGGCATAACCATCACCTTTTGCATCAAAA
>NZ_VCDN01000170.1:0-896 GCF_033949405.1 Xenorhabdus santafensis
AGTCGTAGTGCTCGTAGTACAACTGTTGCAGGTTCTCATCCCGTATCTGCTGTTGAAATTCTGCCGGCCAGGCCGGGTTCTTGAACGTGTAATCCTTCAATTGCACCTGCGCGGGGCGCACTTGGGCGCTGCTGGTCAGGCTGCTCACCGCCAGTTCGCCCAGCGTACTGGCTTCCCCCGGCTGATAGGGCAGGTGGATACCCGGCGGTACGGCCCCGCAGTCATCGGCAAAGACCAGCGTGTTACGTCCGTTATTGCATTCAAAGAAGTAGAAAATGCCCTCTTCGGCGGTCAGGCGTTGCAGGAAGTCGAAATCGCTTTCCTGATATTGCACACAGAATTCCCGTTCTGGATGCGGATGGCGCAAGTTGAATACCACATCGCGAATACTGTGCTCTTTGAGAATGGTGGTGATGATGTCGGCAATGCTGAGTTGCTGGAAGATACGCGAATTCTGCCGCAGGGTCGTGCGCCACAAATCGGGACGGATACTCATCCGGTAAGTGGTTTGGTGCAGGCCGGTATTGCCTTGTTCAAAGCGGGTAACGATGCCGGTGATGCTACGCTGTTCGACACCGTTTTGCAGAATAGTCAGCGTCGCGGTGCGGTCAAGCACCAGCGGGAAATCAATGGCGGCGTCGGCACTCGCCAGCCCGACTTCCAGCGCAAAGGGGGATGAGAAATGTTCGTTCAGGCTGAAGTCCGTGACGACGAAGGTCTGTGCCGGCAATGTGCCCGCCGTCAGGGTGAACAACAGGCCGCTGGGGTCAGCGCCGCCACCGAGCCCCAATGCCTGACCGACTTGCTGCAACATCTTGCCGGCCATGGAGTTTCCTGCGGTGGCTTGGGTAGTCAGCCCGGCTTTTTGCCCCTGCTCACCGACAAAGCCACCGCCC
>NZ_VCDN01000171.1:0-3015 GCF_033949405.1 Xenorhabdus santafensis
AAAACCTCGGTTTTGTAGAACAGCGAACCGGAACCGCAATCAATAAAGTAATGAGTCAAAAATCAGCCACAGATTCATTTGCTAGACGCGATTTATATACTGAGAAATTGAAGGTCAGTATTGTCAATACCCCAAATAAGTCAGCCAGCCTTGAGATTGGGGATGGCGGGTGGTTAGCATTGAAAAATGAACCATCCGGCGATATCAAATTTTCTGTTGACAGCTCAGGTAACATCAAAAAGGGCTTGGTTGCTATAGAAGCGGGAGGAACTGGTGCTAAAACAGCAGAGCAAGCACGGGCAAACTTAGGCTTAACGGGAACTGTATCCAAAGCTGAAGGTGCATTGCAACGCAGCGGGGGACATGTAACTGGTTCAATCTCATCAACAGTCATGGATAATTACCGAATTGAGGCCGGTGACTATGGTGTTTTTTTACGTCTGGATGGGCGCGATTTTTACATTCTACAGACGAATAAGGGAGATCAAAAAGGTTCATGGAATAACTTCCGACCGTTCTCTATAAATATGGAAACAGGGAAAGTTTTATTAGGTCATGACACAAAAATTAATGGCAATTTACTTATTGGTGGTGCTGGAACAAGAATAGCTACAGATGGGAATATCTGGGGAAGTCGTTGGGGAAATAAATGGTTATGGGATGCTGTAGTTGAATTAGTTAATAATAGCGCTGCAGCCAAAAAAAATACAGCCCAAAAAGCGCCCAATGGTTGGTGGAAATGCAATGATACAGGAATCATATATCAGTGGGGAGCTGTACAAGGGTTAAACGATAACGATATGAAAACATACTCGTTTACAACACATTTCCCTAATCAATGCGTTCATTTATCGGCTATGGGGCATCTTGATAAAAAAAGTTGGGGGGGGCAAATGCTTGGTGTACACGGATGGATTATTAATAATCAACAATTCAAATTGGCTAGTGATGTTCCAGAGAATGATCATGATTTTCAATACAAAACTATATTTCACTGGTTTGCTATAGGATATTAACAGATATGAATTATTATTATAGTGCTAAAAGTAATGGATTTTATCCAATATCCATGAAGCAAGATTATCTTGATGCCGGTTCATTTCCTGATGATGCAATCGAAGTTGATGAAAATATTTTTATTGAGTTTGCTGGCAATATTCCCCCAGAAGGAAAAATACGTGTTGCGGGTCATGATGGTTTACCTACATGGGGTGATATTCCGCAACCAACTATAGAAGAGCTACAAAATCAAGCTGAACGGAAAAAATCATCCTTGCTTAATGATGCCGATATACAAATTATGAGATTAGAGCGAATTGTCAGAAGAAACATGGCAACAAAAGATGAAATCCATAAATTAGATAGTTGGGAGTTATATAGCATAGAATTAACCCGTCTAGACTGTTCTGATGTACAAAATATTAATTGGCCTAAAAAGCCAAAATAAAGATTAGGGGCATGATGCCCCTTTTTTTATTTAGGTTGTTCTGGCCATTGGATATTTGGAGCAGTTTTACAATCAACTCTATTTAGCATTACTCTATATTTACGCAATTCATTGTAAGCCAACTCTTCTTCTTCTGTAGCTATTCTTAAATCAATAGCATCTTGAAGTGGAGCTATCTTATTTTGAGTTTTTACCATTAATTTTTTCTTTTTTACTTCAGCTTGATATTGTATTTCTTCTTTAGTTGGAGGGGCAACATCTGCCCACCGAGGTAACCCATCCTCACCGGCAACACGAATCTTTCCTTCGGGAGGTATATTTCCAGCAAACTCACTAAAAATATCTTCATCAACTTCAATACCATCATCAGGCCAGTTCCCAGAGTTAATATAATTTTGCATTAATACTTTTGGGAAAAAAGAATTTTTTATTGCACTATATACATACATGATTAATATCCTATCGCAATCCAAGCTGTGGGCAAACTATAGTCTATCGTGACTCTTATTGTACTATTATTAACCAAACTGACAGAAGAGGACACGTCATCGTCCCCAAAATGTAGTGCCTTAGCAACCGTCCCTACTGCTATAGCACCTGTTAATGGAAAAGTTATCGGTAGAGCAACATCTTTTGTACCCGAAGAACCGTTTGTGATACCCCATTGAATAATCATTCCAGTATCACCACACTTCCACCATCCATTAGGTTCTTTTTGAGCAGTATTTTTATTTGCAGTAATATCATCAATTGTTGCAACAGTCCCATCCTTTTGAGGAAAATGTAGTACCCACTGATTATTTTCATCTTTATTACGTTGAACAAAATAGATGCTTTTCCCGTCTTGAGCTGTTTCTAGCAATATATAATCTTTAGTATTCTGATGTAAAAATTTAACACTCCCATATCCACTATGTTGAATGGTATTCCTAAAATAAGAATTTATTGCACCAGGACAATATAGGCCTCCATCTTTAGATAAAATCCAATCTCCTCCGCCATCATCACCATTGTTGATACGTACTCCATCACCGCCCTTATCTTTATATATATAAGCACGTGGTCTACCATCTTCATCTCTAAATGAAAAATGTTGTCTTTCATCTCCCTGAGATATAATTGCGCCTGAAGCTATTAATGCACCATTTAATCTTCCGCCTGTTATAGGATAAGCATTTTTTGCCTGGTTGATAGTTTCCTTATAATGAGAATCAAAATTTGAATAATCTTTTAAAGCGATCTTAGAAACTTCTAATGTCCCATTAGGAGATAAATCCAGTACACGTTTATTATTAATATTAATCCCGTAACTAAAAAGATCTACACTACCTCCACGAACGGCACCAGTTTGAATTGAATTGGCATACCAATCGTACTGACTGTATGATACGAGCTCATATGCTGGCCTTCCTTTGTCAGGAAACTCTGCTGAGGATACTAACGACGTTTTATTTTGCTCTGTTGGTATAGTTTCTATTTGCCCAAATGAAAATTTCCCTGTGTATTGACCACCACTGGCCGATACAGAATTCTTAGCCAATTCCTTGGTTTCCACCAAACCGAGGTTT
>NZ_VCDN01000172.1:0-2920 GCF_033949405.1 Xenorhabdus santafensis
CAGATTCAGTGTGCCACTACATATCGACCAACCCGATTTACCCCGATAGTATTACCCGAAAATGAAAAACCAGACTCAAAGATCCAAAAGTAACCTTTCCCTCTATTCTCTAATAAGTTGGCTAATTGGTTAACCTGTACCATCGGTTTAGAAAAAGTTTTAGCTGTACCTCTCCCATCCCTCACCGCTATCATCTCGCCTAAAAAGAACGGCGTGTAATAAGAAGAATACGTCAGATGCCCGGAAGCATTGTAAATCGCAATCCCCCAGTCTGGTTTTTGCAACGGGAAACTGCTGGAGAAAATCACCACATGCACATCGCAAGCGACATCGTTATTCACAATGACCTTATCATGCGTCATGCCGATGGCGGCACCGGGGGTTTCTGTACGGGAAAAGACCAGACACTGATGTCGGTTAGGAATAGTGTCCGGTACGCGCCATTGCCCAAGCTTTCCTAACGAAAATTTCCCGCGATAGACGCAATACTCCAATCGATTTTAGTCTGCAATGGTCGATACTCCATTCATCCCAGCCAGTTTGATGCCAAATGATTCCGTGTACTTAGGGTAACCGCAGGCCTGAATGTAGAAAGTCCTGTCTTTACTATGAGAACTAAAATCATAAAGTGTGTCATTCATCTCAATGTTCAGGTATTCCCCGTCCATGTCCATGCGTTCTATCCAGCAGTCGACAATCACAGACCGCAACCCCTGCTGCCCTACCATGACTGTTTTCGTTGGAATAAGCACAATATTGAAGTCGTGAGCTTCGGGGATATGAAATGACTTTTTGTAGTAATACTTCTTGCCGTCCCGGCCATCAATCGCCACTGTCCGTAGCAGACTCAACATTTGCGCCTTGTCTGAATCCAGATAATAAGATTTCCCTCCATCACCGGGGTGCACCATAATGCCTAATCTGTCACTCATATTTTCCCTACCTTCACCCTTAAGGCCCCACCGTTGTCATAGACTGCCAGCCCTGTATGATCTAAGGCTATCCGCGCTCCAGCAGCTGCACTCTTCATCTCAAACGCCCCGTTCTTTGGCGAAATACCACGCCTTTTGGCGCTCGTTTAATTCAATGCCGTGTTTACCCGACAACTCCGCAAAATAATCCACCAGCCGTTGCGGGATGGATTCAACGGGATCGATGGCATATTGAGGGTTTTTCCACCAAGAAAAAAAGAAAAACTTCCAGTCAAGGTTAGATAATGGTTTGCCTTGTAGCTGGGCTTTCTCAGCGGACTGGCAATAATCAAAGAAATAACCAGCCCACCCTTCTGCCGTACTTTCAATTGTAGTGAAACAGTCGGTGGAGACGGCCTCAAATGCCCCTGTCACTATCTCTCTGGCTTTATGTGGGAACTTAGCGCATATCTTCCCGAATTCGGATACATGCAGATAACGTAATGTGCCGCCACGAAACGAGGTTGAGACATATAGTGAGCCACCCTTGCGGAAGACCAATTCACCCGCCGAATCATTACTGGCCGGGTTAGCCGCCTTAATCTCGTCTGGCAACCGATCATAGGCATATTTCACCTTCTCCCGAAACAGCCGCTTAGCGTCGTTCAGGGTATGGGCAATCAGGGCGCATTTAGCGGACTCAAATAAGGCTGCATCCAATTGGATGATACATACCTCAGTCGTAAAGCCTAACTGACGGGCTTTGAGGATAATGTTGCGTGTGTGGATGCCTTCAAAGTATTCCAGCTGTTCCGGCGTCATCTTGAATCTGACAGGGCGTCCTTCTTTGTCCGTTATCCAGTAGAGGTGATTGAGCCGCCAGAGTTTTTTGCGCAATAACGCTAGATGTTCCGGCTTCATGGTTATCCCTTGGCAAGTTCGTCCATTAGATCGGCTATGCTGTCTGCCGATGTGTTTTTATCGCCACTATCGATGTTGTATGACTCCCGCTCACCCTTGATAAGTTTGATTTGAGCATCAACACCTGCCGTAATGGTTCGGGCGATAGAGGCATGGTTATCTTCGGTAATTTCAACGTCATCAAGAAACGTTCTCAGTTTGTTGGCTATCCTTCGCCAGTCAGCTAAATCCGTGCGATGACCGAGGACAACGTCCGCCGCTTCACTGGCTGCCTGCTCGATAATATCTTCCTCAGTTCGCACTTCTGACTGCGAACCTGCGGCGCGAACCTCGCTGCGAACCAGTTTCGTTCTTGTGGCTTTTTTTACCTTATCTGTTAAGTCTCTTTGCCAGCCATGAACATTGGCCCTTTTCCTTACCGCAGTATCACTGACACCGTGCTTAGCGGCTATTTCACGAATAGACAACGAACCAGCCCGGTAAGCCGATTCGATGGCCTCCCAATCTGGTTTAGCCATTTCTTTTTCCCCATAAACAAAAAACCACCCGAAGGTGGCTTATTTCGTTTCTTCGTAGAACTAAGTTAATGCACTGTCCATAAAGATATAAGCGGGATCTTTCCGTTTATACTTATCAATCATTGGAACAAGGCGCAGGAAGTGCTCGCTATTACAATGAGCATCTAAAGCAGCTCGATCTGGCCATTCTTCTATAAAGATAAAATGGCCTTCATCTTCCTGGTCAACATACAGGTCATAAGCAATACAAAGAGGCTCGCGTTTAGTTGCCTCGACTAATTCATGATAAAATGGAAGTACAATCTCTATGGCATTAATCTGGATAAAATCCTCTGCAATGACTTTCAACATTTCTACCCTCTCAGGGTTATGCCAGAAGTGACAATACTATAATAGCCTATCGCGCAAATTTGCATTGTGGTACGTCCAATCTATCGACTCCCACCCAAAACTTACACAAAACTTTATCAAGCACCCATTTGTAGATGCTTTGGAGAATTTTGTAAAATCATCGCTTCTTTGGCTTCTCCACCGAATACTTACTTGCCCTGTAGTGGCACACTGAATCTG
>NZ_VCDN01000173.1:0-801 GCF_033949405.1 Xenorhabdus santafensis
GATAGAGGAACTCCAGAAGAAGCAAAAGCATTTAGTAAACTTCTTCATAGTATGTTACCCAGAATAAAACTGACAGATTTACTAATAGAAGTGGCCAGTTGGACTGGATTTCATGATCAATTTATCCACGCCTCTACCAATCAATCTCCTGATCAAGAGGAACAGAATATTGTATTAGCTACTTTGATGGCAATGGGGACAAATATAGGTCTTACAAAAATGGCGGAAGCTACCCCTGGAATCTCCTATAGACAAATGGCAAATGCTTCACAATGGAGAATGTATGATGATGCAATGGTTCGCGCTCAATCTATTCTCGTGAATTTCCAAAAGGAACAAAAGTTATCATCCTATTGGGGAGATGGGACAACTTCTTCTTCTGATGGTATGCGTTTATCCATTGCTGTACGTTCTCTACATGCAGATTCCAATCCACACTATGGAACGGGAAAAGGTGGAACCATTTATCGATTTGTAAGTGATCAGCTATCTGCCTATCATGTGAAAGTCATTACTACCAATGCACGAGATGCTCTTCATGTATTAGATGGGCTTCTTCATCATGAAACAGATTTAAAAATTGAAGAACATTACACAGATACAGCTGGATATACAGATCAAGTTTTCGCTTTAACACACTTGTTGGGATTTCGATTTGCTCCTCGTATTCGTGATTTGGCAGATACTAAGCTTTTTTCTATACCTGGTGGAGAAGAATATGAAAATGTTCAAGCACTTTTAAAAGGAAAAATTAATGTAAAGTTAATAAAAGAAAACTATGAAGATATTAGAAGGTTGGCA
>NZ_VCDN01000174.1:0-658 GCF_033949405.1 Xenorhabdus santafensis
GCCGGCAATCACTTCAACCGGGTTTGCCAAAATGCCCACCACTGGCAAGGCCACGCCAAGCCACCCAAACCGGCACGCAAATTTGCGGATTTTATCCGCCCCCGGCAATTTACTGAACAGCTTTTGCAATGCGCCGGGGCCTTTGGCGGCCGCCCCGCCAAAGCTGAACAATCCCGCCGCAAACATGGTTAAATCAGAGGCGGTATACGCCCATTCGGGAATTTCTGGTGTGATTTTTTTTGTTGTTTTTGTCCCCCCACCGATAGTGACATTCGGGGAACCTGTCATCACGGCGGCATCACAGGTCGTTTTATCGCCCACCCGCGATGCAGGAAGTCCGTTAATCAGTACGGAGTCCGAACCTTGCGCCATCTGGCGGATACCATTTTCTTTACTGCATGCCACCTGACTTCGTGTCGCAATGGCCGCCGCCTTGTTATTGATAAAGACATTGGGTGAACCCGTTTCAATCGTTCCGGTGGGGCTTTGCGACGATGCACCCATCGAAACACCGGTATCACGTGCCTTATCCCCTAAAGCGCTTGCTGCCATCCCCACTGCAATGGCAGCACCAATCAACAACACGCCGACCCCGAGACAGGAAGCCGCCACCCCTGCTGCAAAAAGTAATCCGGCAGCAATCCCGCCTGCGGCTGAA
>NZ_VCDN01000175.1:0-1100 GCF_033949405.1 Xenorhabdus santafensis
AAAATTGATTAAGCCCCAGTGAAATTCAGTTTCAAACCCAGTGCTTTTGATATTTTGTATACCGTATTAAACGATGGGTTACCTTCACCGGATAATGCTTTATATATCCCCTCTCGGCTTATTCCTGATTCTTTAGAGAGTTGGCTGATATTTTTTCTTCTGGCAATGTTGCCTAATGCTTTAAATAAATATTTTGTATCATTCTCTTCGATAGCGGCATTTAAGTAGGCCTGAATATCTTCTTCCGTTTCTAAAAACTCCACGACATCAAATTTTTTTGGCTCTGTTTTCATTTTAAAATCCCCATTCTTTCGCGAGTTGTTTTGCTTTTTTTATATCGGCCTGTTGGCTGCTTTTATCCCCGCCACAGAGCAATAATATTATTTCATTATTTTTGTTAGCAAAGTAGACACGATAGCCTTGCCCATAATGTACTCTGAGCTCCGAGACTCCACCTCCAACAGGTTCAACATCGCCAAAATTCCCCTCTTCCATTCTTTCAATTCTGATTAAGATCTTGGCCTTTGCTATCCTATCTTTTAAGGATTTTAACCATTTTTCAAAATATTGAGTCCTTTCAATGGTTATCATACTTCCCCCTGAAGCTCATATCATATTGTATGTGAATAACACGGTGTGTCAACCATGGTTAACACACCTAAGCAATTAGTAATAAGAAAATATTAAACCGGTATCAAATCAGACTCTGTCATCAACATAATTTTGCCGTAGCCGAGGGCAACTTGGCCGGGTTTATCCAACAAACCGGTTTCTGTTAACCAATCGCCAGCCAGATACACCTCACCATTGTCACGCACCCGATCAATGCCCTGATACGGATCATTTTCCATCGCGTCAGACAGGGGGATCTGGTCAGATTCAGCCAAGGTCAATATCAATCCGTTGTTGTATTGCCGGATATGAAACAAAGTATTCGGCGTAAATCCCATCTGTTGCATATCTTCACCGCTTAATACACATTCAGGCAGTGCGGCGTTATCAGTAGAAAAATGAAGTTTCATCGGTTCCTTCTTTGTTCAATCAGTCAAATAAAATGCGAGTGGCTTCGCAAAAGAAAAATTCTGCCATTTAAGCGCAAA
>NZ_VCDN01000176.1:0-1230 GCF_033949405.1 Xenorhabdus santafensis
CCGAGCCGGTTAACGTTGCTCGAAATTGACCTTTTTTCTTGTCATCATCATTTTGTGGTACAGGCTTCAGAGTCACACCTGGGATACTTTGCGCTGGCTTTCCATCTTTCTCCAGACTCCAATTTACCGCTTGACCACTTCTATTATCATTTATGACAGTGGCGGTATAGGTATAAATTTCGTGAACTAATAGCGGCCCGGGATGGCCAACTTGGGCAGTAATTAGGACTTGACCTTTTTGTTTGTCGCCGCCAAGGTGTTCTGTTGCAATGGAACTATTCGAATATACCTTAATAAATAAAGAAAAAAACAATGATATAAATACAATAGAATACCCTGCTACCTTTCTTTTATATAAAGACATAATTAATACCCCATATTAATAAAAAACAGCGTGTTATTAAATAATAACAATGAAAAATAAACTTATACAAAATCTATTATTTAACTTCAATTGAGCATAAAAACGGAAATATAACCCATATTAAATAACCATCAACTAACAATATGAAATTATCACGTATTATTCTCATGATAATAAAATAAATGATAATCATCCCTAAATATTATCTTTAATTAAGATCCTGATTTTTTGATTACAAAAACAATACTAAGCCAGGAAAAATTCAGATGGTAATTATATGAATAAAAACAAAGTGCGACTCCACATTAACTACCAATTTCTTGTACGTTGAATGCCTTTGATTACAATCGTAACAATAAAAAAATAATGCCCTTTATTAAAAATCGGATTTAAAAGTCACATCATTATCTGCATCTGTTGTCTTATTTGTATCTATAGGATTAAATGTATTAAAATCCCTATCTATATCCAACGTCACTGATACCTTTTTACTAACGCCAACATTACTCGTTAATCTCGCATATAAATACCCGTTTTGATCTGTTTTATTGAGACCTGATTCATCTAACTCAGGAGCAGGTGGAGGGAAATCTTTATAATTAATAAGGCTATTACGTGACCAAGTTATCGATATGTAATCAAAAGTATGGTTCTTAAATGGAACTTTACCATTCTGGATCTTCTCATTGACTGTCCTAGTAATTAATGCCTGATATCTATACGCCTGCTTTCCGTCCCCATATAAAACGGGTATATGCCCAGATTTAACTCGTGACATTACACCGTCCTTGATTGTATCAATGACAACAACACTCTCGACCTTAAACATTAAAGGAACCTCATTGAAACTCACTTTATTTGAGCAT
>NZ_VCDN01000177.1:0-432 GCF_033949405.1 Xenorhabdus santafensis
AGTCCCTCAAGGATTGAGGGGGTGGGGAGTTCGATTGAAAGGGGTCAAGGGGAAGAGTTTCCCTTGTGGGTTTGGGCAAAGCCCATGATTCTTTTGCCATGCCTGTCATGGCTCGGCGGTCGCCGAAATGTCCCGTAGGGCACACGTGTTTACGCAGTAAACTGTAGTGTGCTACAGTTTACATGGAACTACCACCGAAAAAGGAGCAATGCCCATGTCAAAATTCATGGTTTGTCATATGCAAAAATTCAAGATGACAGATGTGAAAGGATTACAAATACATAATCAACGTGAAAAAGAAAGTCATTCAAATTCAGATATTATTCAAGAACGAACGGAACAGAATTATGATCTGATTCATGACAAAGAAAAAGTGGATTATAAGAAATTAATTCAAAATCGAATTGATAATGGTGTTGTATCTAATCGTGC
>NZ_VCDN01000178.1:0-259 GCF_033949405.1 Xenorhabdus santafensis
CCCCTTAGTTAAATGGATATAGAGAATATTTATTTTAATTATTTGTTTTTTAACAAAAAATTATTAGTGCTAATATCTTATAAGTACACATATATGTACACAATCTCTAAATCACTACTCCTTTACCTACTCCTTATTTTACTACGCATATATTAATTCAGACAGTTAACTATGGTTATATTTCGATATCTGCCCAGCTAATGATACAGTGGCTGGGGATATTATTCCCCAACCTTCCCTTTCAAATTCCACACCGAAT
>NZ_VCDN01000179.1:0-1854 GCF_033949405.1 Xenorhabdus santafensis
CGATAACGATCAAGACATCAACCACTAGACAGTTTAAAAAATCCGCTGCCACTGTCAGTTATCAATTGAAGAAAGGGAAATTTAAAATTGAATTTAATAAAAAGTCTATTGAGGTCGACGTTAATAGTGAGGATTACAAGTTATTGCAACAGAATCCATCTTTGCCAATTCCTCAGAAAGTCAGACTTAAAACAAAAAGCAGTGATCCCTCTGTTATAAATATCTCTGGTAATACCTGGCAAGTAAGATCTCTAGGTAAAACAACCATTACTCAATATATTTCTGGAAATGATTATTATGAGGATAGCGAAGGGAGCTATGAAGTAATTATATATCGCGCTCCTAGTCTTTATTCCTTTGGATACCATATGCGGACTGATAAAAGAAAACCCGATAATAAGGACTGGCTCCCGGCATTTAAAGGTGACGCTATTAACGTACTCTGGACATTGGGAGAAAACAATAATATCTATGAGAACGCTACTAGTGTAGATGTAGAGTTGGTCGAAAAAGGAGGTAATGTACTTGATAAAAAACATTATTCTGCTGATAAATTGATCTCATTTAAGACAATGAAAACTCCTTTTGAAGCAAAAACGGATTACTGGGATAAGAATGTATTTATTAGAGTAATACTAAAAGGCAACGGCCCAGCTGTATTTAAGAAAGAAACGGATTCTTTTCATATTAAAAAGCCTAGACCCGATCAAATTTGGAAAAGCTTAGTTGTGGAAACTAAGATAATCAAGACGATTGAAGATAAATGGGATTTGTTGGGGCGGCTTCAGAAGCCTAAGGATGAAATTAAATTTCTACATCATTTTCCAGAAACAATCAAAGTGGACTTTTTTACCGATCTTGAATTGATGTCACCCATGATTTTTTGTATTAAAGCAAAGGTCAATAATGATGAACTATACATTAACCCTGATAATAAAGGGGTATTTGATGAAATCAAAAAAAGTGATGAGAAACATCTTGCTTATATAACTGATAACATATGGAATTTGGAAAAACAGGGTCGACAATGGCAGACTAATAATAGGGGATATCATTTATATGTATATATCAAGTATAATGGCCATACATACACATATCGGAGTGAAAAGCAGCATTATTATCAAGCCAATACTGCTCGTAAGATAGTTACATTTAAAGATGAACATTGGGAATTTATACCATAATTCCGCCTCGATTAATCATTCCTATTTAAAATAGTAAATTATAGAACCGGAGTACATTATTGTATTCCGGTTTCTTACTGAAAATTAGCCAAGGATATTTTGCAAATGCAGGTTTGCAATGTTTCTGCCAATCTCCATTGAAGCCATCGCCGCAGGTGAGGGTGCATTTCTGCCATGCCTTCGCAAAAATAGCGGCTGGCGATTTTCTAAAACCCTTTGTATGTCAATACGTCGATTAAATCCAATAGATTGAAATTTGCCTTGCGATTGGGCCGATATCCCGCTTACCGTTATGCATTCGCGTAAAATGGGCATGAAATTAACCTGTTATGCAAATAGGTTATATTTATAATACCATTTAGGATTTATCTTAACACAGGGGATGAATTAGGATTTTTTATTGTATTTATATCGTGAATGGTTTTGTGTTGTTCAATAAAATAAGTGGCATGGCTTATTTTTTAAATAAAAAATGACTTTTTTTGAATTTGTTTCTTATATCCTGAAGCGAGTGGATCGATCTTTTGGCATATAAACAGATAAGATTATATAAAGATCACCCTTTTTGGTAAAGAAAACCATTTGTTACATTATAACATTATTATTGAAATCCCCCCGGTTTTCATTTAAAAAATCCCTCTGATTAAACTTTAGACTGTTTTTATTTGCC
>NZ_VCDN01000180.1:0-286 GCF_033949405.1 Xenorhabdus santafensis
TAATAAGTGCAATTTCTGAGAAAGGCGGTCAGTTGCTATAGTAGGCATCTTTCTCGCCAAAGGAAAATGCGCTATGACCTATACACAACTGACCGAAATAGAAAGATATCAGATTTTCAGTCTAAAAGAAGCGGGTTTTACACAACGTTTTATTGCAACTTCGCTCAGCCGTGACCCATCAACGATTAGTCGGGAGCTGAGGCGAAATCGGGAAGAGCAGAAATACTGCCCCAAGCAGGCGCAGCTTAAGGCATCAGAACGCCGTCGTTCTGCCGCAAAAGCAGTT
>NZ_VCDN01000181.1:0-1520 GCF_033949405.1 Xenorhabdus santafensis
CAGCTTCAGGCCTTCATACTGTTTGATGCGCTCAAGCCCTTTATCGCTGATTTCCATCAGAAGATGTTCCCGTTTTTTTCTCTGCGGCCTTACGTAACAATTGGCCGATAAAATCTGTACCCAAATAGCCAATCATCACACTGCCGATATAGGCTAAATCAGGATTCAGACCAAACAGGTTTAAGACATCACGGATGAACCAGGCGAACATGGCACACATAAAGGCATCGATTGATACTTTTATCCAACCACCACCGTTATAGCGACCGCGAAGGAAAGCCATTGTCCCGGCGAGGGTTGCCCCGGTGCCTTGTTCTTTTATTGAAATAAGCCAGTTACTGAGGTGTGCCCAAATATCAGGATTTTCTTTCATTTTAATATATTCCCTATTAGAGCAATGGACATCCTTGGGGTAAAATAGGTTGGTCTCTATAAGCTGAGTTAAAAAACACCAGTTACCATATAGGAATATGGCTGTAATGAGATTATTTCCAGTAATAAATATAGAAAGGCCACACTAAAGAGCGACCTTGAATTCAATATATAAATTAAAATTAACGCCAATTACAGTAAAAACGTTTGGTTTGGCTTGTTTGTTTCAAAATAGCACTGAGTTTTTTTGCTTCAGCATTATGCTCATACCAGTTGATACATTCATATTTCACATTAGTATCAGGCTTCTTAGTAGGCGAACGTTTTCCAAGATTATAAGTTACACCATCAACTGTTATATAAAGAGATTTATTCTTAAATAACTCATCTACTCTCTGATTACTTTCTTTATCTGGATCGGACAATACATTCCAAATAAATATAGGGACATTATTATTATACTCAATCCAATAGAATATTTTTATTTCTTTAATATTTGTTTTATTTTGAATTACTTTTAAATTACCATGAGGTATCATTATTTCGGTTTCTTTTCCAGAGTATCCCCATGTAGTGCTACTACCATCATTTTTAGTTAGCTCAGCTCCTAAGGTAAGATCAAAAACCATCATATTTTCACCTAAATCAGGTGTTGGCTCTAGCTTCACCTTCTCTTCAAAAAACTGCCAATCACAAGCCATCATATCTTCTTGCGTTGGTTGCCAAGGCACAAAGTTACCGTGCTCATTACGCAAATCGATATGCGTCAAATAATCATATTTAGTCCCAACTGCAACACCATCAACCGCATAAGCGCTATCTTTTTCCACGACTAAATCATTGACACGTGGCGTGATAGCCAAATACTTCTCATTATTCCCTTGGCAATTCACCCAAGTAGAACGAGTAACACGCTTGCGTAGTTTTAATTGAATCAAAGCCCAAGAAAAAGACCCCACCGGTGCAATAAAGAATCACATTGATATTGTTTTGGATCAAATGGGCATTCATGTTCAGGCTTAATAAATTCAGACATATTATTTCCTTATATTTATAAATAATAGGAAGCCAAATTTAATATTTAACTTCCACCCGCTGTTAAACAGCCTGAATATATTAAACAATACTACTTGGATTCGACTAATAAG
>NZ_VCDN01000182.1:0-1600 GCF_033949405.1 Xenorhabdus santafensis
AAACCTCGGTTTAACGGGAACAGAGTTGCCAGTTGGTGTACCCGTCCCGTGGCCGTTAGCGACCCCTCCGGCTGGGTGGCTGAAATGTAACGGTTCAGCATTCAGTAGGGCTGAATGTCCGAAATTAGCTCAGGTATACCCGTCTGGAGTATTGCCCGATTTGCGTGGTGAATTCCTGAGAGGATGGGATGGCGGGCGTGGAGTAGATAATGGTCGTTCACTACTGAGTACTCAGGCATCAACAGTGTTTAGTGAGTATGCTGGAAATTTTCCAATGGGTTCTGGTCATGCAATACATAATCATGACGGTGTGGTATCGCGATATCCGGGGTTCTCACGATTCGCGTTGCCAAGCCCCGTCGTAGGTGACGGTGTCGATTTTGTTTCAATCCGACCACAAAACATCGCGTTTAACTATATCGTGAGGGCTGTATAATGAACAATGCTGTTTTAGGTAAAAATAACATCGCTACACTGGCAGGGAACGTTACTGTTTATAACTATGCTGAGGGCACCGGAGAATATTTATCCAATACAGTGGAGTATCTGGCGGTTGGTGTAGGTATCCCGGCACACTCGTGTACAGATAAACCGCCCACAGCTATTGCAGGAATGGCGATTTGCCGTACTGGCGATAATCTAGCGTGGGAGCATGTTCCCGATCATCGCGGTAAAACAGCGTATCACACCGGAACACGGCAGGCGCTGACGATTGGCTATATTGGCGAATTAGAACCGGAACATGTCCTATTGGCACCTAAAACCCAATTTGACCAATGGGATGGCGTACAGTGGATAACAGATATTGCCGCACAACAGGAGTACGAAATACAACAGGCGGAATTTCAGAAACGGCAATTATTAGATACAGCCAGAGAAGAAATCGATATCTGTCAGGATGCTGTAGATTTAGATATTGCCACCGGATCAGAGAAAGCCGCATTAATTGACTGGCGCAAATATCGGGTACTGCTCAATCGCGTAGATTGCTCTACCGCCCCCGATATCACATGGCCGGAGCAGCCGAAATAAGCAAAGGGGCACATAGCCCCTTATTTCTATTCAGCCATGTCTGGCGCATCAATCAAGATGGGTTTGCCGAATTCATTAACTGACAACATTTTCCCTCGTGGTATTTCCCGTTCGCAAAAAAACCAGCAGTCATCCGGCAGCTCAATTGCGCCAGTTGTATCGTGGATTGAGGGTAAAACCTCAGTCATCGTTTTAGGATTAAAAAGGCGCATAATATAACCTCCATGAGAATGAGCTGCCGCTGATACTCCCATCAAACATTTGACAGCGAGCCTGAAATCCCGTTCGTGTCAACGTATCTCTAATAATCAATGTTACGTGGACTACATTGGTATTGTCATTGCCGTAATCCGAAGCTAAATATTCAGCTATGCTAATGTACTGTGAGGTGCCGGGTAATTCTATGGGGAAGTTAATTGTAGCCAGCCCCGCTACGGGATGCCCTAAACCAGATAACTCAATCGCCCCGTCCGACCATATCACCCACGCCCCGTTAGCATTACTCCCGCGTTTAGTCACAAACCGTGCATCTCGTATCCGCTCCACGGCCTTCACTAAACCGAGGTTT